>JANMPF010000197.1:0-2866 GCA_031369725.1 Rhodobiaceae bacterium
CGCTGGTTTCCAGCATTTGGTGCATCCGCAGGCGTGGTTATGGGCTGTTTGCGCGCCAATGGTTACGGTTACCGGGTCAGTGGTGCATTTGCAGGTCAAAGTTCCGCCTGCAAATTTCGGCTTGGCTTTTCCCAACACGCCCTTGTCGATCAAGGGATGCAGTGAAATCGGCTTGGCTTTTGCCTTGGCTTTGGCTTTCGCCTTGGGTTTTTTAGCTGCGGCTTTTTTGGCCATTTGTTTAACTCCCTGAAGATTTCTACTCTTAGAACACAACCACACTGCGTATCGACTTGCCCTCATGCATGAGATCGAAGGCATCGTTGATTTTATCAAGCGGCAAAATATGGGTGATCATGGGGTCAATTTCGATCTTGCCGTCCATGTACCAATCCACAATCTTCGGCACGTCGGTGCGACCGCGCGCGCCGCCAAAAGCCGTGCCGCGCCATGAACGGCCGGTCACAAGCTGGAAGGGCCGGGTTGAAATTTCCTGGCCCGCACCTGCCACGCCTATGATGATGGATTGGCCCCAGCCCTTGTGGGCGGCCTCGAGAGCCATGCGCATAACCTTCACATTGCCGATGCATTCGAAGGTGTAGTCGGCGCCACCACCGGTAAGTTCCACAAGATGCGCCACGAGATCGCCGGTGACTTTTGACGGATTCACAAAATGTGTCATGCCAAAGCGTTTGCCCCATTCGGCGCGGCCATCGTTGAGGTCAACACCAACGATCTGCCGCGCACCGGCAAGCCTCAGGCCTTGCAGCACGTTCAATCCAATGCCGCCGAGACCGAATACTATGGCGCTCGACCCAACTTCAACCTTGGCCGTATTGATTACAGCACCAACTCCGGTGGTGACACCGCAACCGATGTAACAGATCTTGTCGAAAGGTGCATCGGTGCGCACTTTGGCCAGGGCAATTTCCGGAAGTACGGTGTAGTTCGAGAAAGTGGAACAGCCCATGTAGTGGTGGATGGATTTACCTTTGTAGGAAAAGCGCGACGTGCCATCAGGCATCAGGCCCTTGCCCTGGGTGGTGCGGATTTTCTGGCAGAGGTTGGTTTTGGGATTCAGGCAATATTCGCATTCGCGGCATTCAGGCGTGTAAAGCGGAATAACGTGATCACCCTTGTTCAGCGATTTAACACCTGGCCCCACTTCCAGCACAATGCCGGCTCCCTCGTGGCCCATGATGGCGGGGAACAGGCCTTCGGGGTCAGCACCAGAAATCGTAAATTCATCGGTGTGGCAAACGCCGGTGGCCTTGATTTCAACGAGGACTTCGCCTTCCTTCGGACCTTCCAGATCGACTTCAATGATTTCAAGTGGAATGCCTGCTTCAAAAGCAACGGCAGCGCGGGATTTCATTTGGTGTGCCTCAGGTTTACTTGTTATAGCCGGCAAAATTGAGCTTGGGAGTTGCAAATGTCAATAACACGGAACGATTGTCTGGGGCGAGACGCGAAAGATGTATTTGCTGCGAAACGTGATCTGTTCTCACTTCCCAAGGGCGTCATCTATCTCGACGGCAATTCGCTTGGCGCGTTGCCGAAGAATGTTTCAAAGCGGGTAACCGCTGCGGTTGAACAGCAATGGGGCGAGACGCTGGTCAAGTCATGGAACGAGCATGGCTGGTTTCACCTGCCGCAAAAAATTGGCAACAGGCTGGCGCGGTTGATCGGAGCTGAGCCTGACAGTGTGATTGTCGGGGATTCGATTTCGGTCAACCTGTTCAAGATTTTGTCTGCCGCCCTGGCGCACAAGCGTGACCGTAAAATTATCCTCACGGACTCGGGAAATTTTCCGTCGGATATCTATGTGGCGCAAGGCCTCACGCAATTTCTGGCGAATGGTTACGAAGTCAAAGTCGTGGACCCTGAGGAAGTTGCCGCGGCTATCAATGACAAGGTAGCAGTGGTGATGATCACCGAAGTGGATTACCGCACGGCGCGACGCCATGACATGAAAGCGCTTACGAAAATGGCGCATGCCAGTGGCGCATTGATGATTTGGGATTTGGCCCATAGTGCGGGTGCCATGCCAGTTGATCTCACGGGAAGCGATGCTGATTTTGCGGTGGGCTGCACTTACAAATATTTGAACGGCGGGCCGGGAGCGCCGGCTTTTGTTTATGTGAAGCCAGCGTTACAAAACCAGGTTCAGCCTGCTCTTGTGGGCTGGTGGGGGCATGCCAAGCCGTTTGAATTCGACCTTGATTTTGTTCCGGCTCATGGAATAATCCGCCAGCAGTGCGGCACCCAGCCCATTCTTTCGATGACGGCACTGGATGCTGCATTGGATGCCTGGGATGATGTTGACATGGAAGAGCTGCATGGGAAATCGAAAGCGCTTTGCCAGCTCTTGATTGAGCTCGTCGAAGAGAACTGCGCCAGGCACGGCATCAAGGCAGCGGGTCCCCGCGACCTCGACAAGCGAGGATCGCACGTGTCGTTCAATTGTGCCGAAGGTTACGCTGTCATGCAGGCACTGATTGCCGATGGTGTAGTCGGCGATTTCCGTGCTCCTGACATTATACGCTTTGGCGTGGCACCGCTTTACACCCGTTTTGCCGATATCTGGGATGCCGCAGCCATTCTGGCCCGCGTACTCGATGAAAAACTGTGGGACAAGCCGGAATTCATGGCCAAAAAGGCAGTCACGTGAAGAATTGACAAGCCCTCTGGCCTAGGCTTGAAAGCTTCATGGCGAAATTTACAATTCAGGATGTGGCAAGGCTGGCGGGTGTCAGTGTTGCCACCATAGACCGGGTGTTGAACCGCAGGCAGGGGGTGCGTGCTCCCACCATTGCCAAAGTTGAGGCGGCTATCCGTGAACTGAACTACCAGCCGGACCGCATTGCAG
>JANMPF010000248.1:0-6378 GCA_031369725.1 Rhodobiaceae bacterium
GTTGCATCAATGCGAATAATGTCGCCATCCCTGAGCTTTGCAATGGCTCCACCGTCGGCTGCCTCAGGGGTGACGTGAATTGCAGCCGGAACCTTGCCCGATGCACCGGACATGCGTCCATCGGTGACGAGCCCCACACGGAAACCCTTGTCCTGCAAGACACTGAGTGGAGGGGTCATGCGGTGCAACTCCGGCATGCCATTGGCTTTCGGCCCCTGGAAGCGCACCACGGCCACCACATCCCGATGCAATTCGCCGGTCTTGAAGGCAGCATGCAATTCTTCCTGGGAGTGAAATACCCGGGCTGGCGCTTCAATTACATGGCGGTCCTCAGGGATTGACGATGTCTTGATCACCGCATGGCCCAGTGGGCCTTCCAGCACGTTGAGGCCGCCTGTGGCCTGAAACGGATTGCTGCACCCACGCAGCACCGTGTCGTCATGGGTAGTGGCAGCAGCGTCATTCCAGTCCAATGTGCCTGCGCTATTGAGCTTTGGCTCAACAAGGTAACTTTTCAGGCCTTTGCCCATAATTGTCGTCACGTCT
The DNA here is from genome assembly GCA_031369725.1 of Rhodobiaceae bacterium. GTDB lineage: Bacteria > Pseudomonadota > Alphaproteobacteria > Rhizobiales > Aestuariivirgaceae > Aestuariivirga. Next base: position 547 of record JANMPF010000248.1, read on the forward strand.
TCATGCAGCAGTCCCTGCTTTAATAATTCACGGATCAACAATCCCATGCCGCCTGCCGCGTGGAAGTGATTCACGTCTGCCTTTCCATTGGGATAAATGCGCGCCATCAAGGGTACGACGTGGGAGAGCTCGGCCAAATCCTTCCATGTCAAGATAATGCCAGCGGCTGCCGCCATGGCGATGAGATGCATGGTATGGTTGGTGGAACCACCTGTGGCGAGCAAGCCAACAACGCCGTTCACCACCGCTTTTTCATCATAAATGCGGCCAATGGGGGTGTAGTCATTTCCTAGTGCCGTGATGGAAAGTGCGCGTTGGGCCGAAGCCTTGGTGATTTCATCCCTTAACGTGGTGCCGGGGTTCACAAATGTTGTGCCGGGCAAATGCAGGCCCATGATTTCCATGAGCATCTGGTTGGAATTGGCGGTGCCATAAAACGTGCAGGTGCCGGGGCCATGGTAGGACTGGGCTTCGGCTTCCAACAGCGCTGCGCGGTTCACCTTGCCTTCGGCGTAGAGCTGGCGGATTTTGCCCTTTTCATCATTGGCCATGCCGGACGTCATGGGGCCTGCCGGAATGAACACGGCGGGCAAATGGCCGAATGAAAGAGCGCCAATAATGAGGCCTGGCACGATCTTGTCGCACACGCCCAAATAAACCGCGGCGTCGAACATTTGATGGGAAAGTGCAACGGCCGTGGAAAGTGCAATCACATCGCGCGAGAACAGTGAGAGTTCCATGCCTGTTTCACCTTGGGTGACGCCGTCGCACATGGCAGGAACGCCACCTGCCACCTGTGCCGTGCCACCATGCGCGCGTGCCGCATCACGAATGATGTTGGGGTAATACTCGAAGGGCTGGTGTGCTGAGAGCATGTCGTTATAGGACGTTACAATGCCAAGATTTGGGCCCGCACCATTGCGCAAACTATCCTTGTCGTGGGGTCCGCAAGCCGCAAAGCCGTGGGCGATATTGGCGCAACCCAGGCTCCTGCGCTTTGGCTGCGTGCTGATGGCCGCATCAATGCGTGCGAGGTAGCGGTTTCGCGACGGCTTGCTGCGCTCGATAATTCTTTCAGTTACTGCCGAAACAATGGTGTGGACAGACATGGGGTTAAACTCCGTCAAGGACACCAATATAGTGTCGCAGGCTTGGGTGATCTTAATATGGCACGCACGGGCATGGCCTCTATGGGACCGTCACCGAGGGCGGCATTCAGCACATCGCGCTTTTGCTTGCCCTCAAGATGAAGGCACAGAAGGCTGGCGTCAAGCAGTGACGGCAGCGTGAAGGTCAACCGTGGCTCGCCAGCGGCTGGTGCTGAAATCTCGATGATGCGACTTTGAGTCTTTGGGTCGATAGCTTGTGCCAATGTATCTCCGCCGTGGAAAAATGAAGCCGTATGGCCGTCATTTCCCATGCCCAGAATGGCAACATCCAGGGTTGGAACGTGTTCAGCCTCGGGATTTTCAAACAGCGGCACAAACTCAGCACCCGCGGCGCGATTTTGAATGAGATTTTCACGCACCAGCCTGGCGTTGGAGCGCGGGCTTGATTCAGGCACCTGGCGCTCATCCACCAGGGTAACCACCACCTTGCGCCATGGAATATCAATGCGTGACAGGGTTTCAAAAAACAGTTTGGGGGTTGTACCGCCCGAAACCGCAAGGCAGGCCCTGCCCTTGATCATCACGTTATGGCTCAGCGTGTTGGCCACATCGGTTGCGAGGGCTGATGCGAGGCTGCCCCGGCTTTCAAACAATCGCTCTTTTGCGATCATTCAAGGTCACCCTCATGCCAGGTGCGCCCGTCACGCTCGATGAGGGCAATTGCAGCGGTTGGTCCCCAGGTGCCCGAGGTATAAGATTTTGGCAGTTCTGGTGATTCCTTCCAGTAGTTGAGAATGGGATCAATCCATTTCCATGCGGCGGTGACTTCATCACGGCGCATGAACAGGGTTTGGTTTCCGCGGACGACATCCATGAGGAGCCGCTCGTAGGCGTCAGGCTGGCGCACCCCGAATGTATCGGAAAAAGTCATATCCAGTGGCACTTGCCGCAAACGCATGCCGCCGGGGCCCGGGTCCTTGATCATCAACATGAGCTTTACACCTTCATCAGGCTGCAAACGAATGACGAGACGGTTGGATGCGATGGGACCAGCACTGGTGCCAAAAACGGAATAAGGCACAGGCTTGAACTCAACCACGATCTCAGAAAGCCGTGATGGCAGCCGCTTGCCGGAACGCAGATAAAACGGAACACCATTCCAGCGCCAGCTGCCGATTTCAGCCTTGAGTGCGACGTAGGTTTCGGTCTTGGATGTTTCAGTGCCCAGTTCTTCGAGATAGCCGGAAACGGCGCCACCTGCCGATGCGCCAGCACGATATTGTCCGCGCACAATGTTGCTGGCGAGCGTTTCCTCGGTGAGTTGTTTGAGCGACTGAAGGACTTTCAATTTTTCGTCACGCACGGAATCAGCGTCAATTGACGTGGGCGGTTCCATCGCAACCAGGCAGAGAAGTTGCAGCATGTGGTTTTGCACCATGTCGCGCAATGCACCTGCGGTATCATAATAGCCGGCCCTGCCTTCCACACCCAAGGTTTCTGCCACGGTGATTTGTACATGATCGATGTGGGCGGCGTTCCAAACGGGTTCAAAAAGCGCATTGGCAAAACGCAGCGCCATGAGGTTTTGCACGGTTTCCTTGCCGAGATAATGATCAATACGGTAAATCGCAGGTTCGGGAAAAATGCGGCCGATCTGTTCATTGAGAGCCTTGGCAGAAACACCATCCTTGCCCAAGGGTTTTTCAACCACAACACGGGAATTGGGGGTTACCAGTTTATGGGTTCCCAAACGGTCGCAAATGGGGCCAAAGAGATCGGGGCCAACGGCCAGGTAGAACACCCGAATACGGTCATCCATGGGCTTTAGGACTTTCTCCAGCGCCAGCCAGCCGGAATCCTCGCTTGCTTCAGCGGCCACGTAATCGAGCCTTTCAACAAAACGCTTGCACAGCACTTGGGTGCGGTATTCCGGGGCCACATGGGCCTCGATGGCGGCCAGGGCAAAGGCCCGGTAGGCATCTTTCGACATGGGGCGGCGGGAAGTGCCGATAATGCGCGCATCGGATGGAATTTGCCCTTGAACATCGCGGTAAAACAGGGCGGGCAATAATTTGCGCTGGGCCAGATCACCAGTGGCACCGAACACAATAAGGTCAAAAACATCAACAGGAATCGTTCGCGGGGTCATGTTTAATCACACATTGCAATTTTGAGGTACGTTCATCAAAAAGGCGATCTACACGCCACCGGGCTTTTTTGCAATAAATCAATTCCACTGAATTATTGATTTTTATGGTGGGCTTGGTAAGTGATAGCATCTCATGGCAAATCAATGGGGAAAAAGATGATTGTATGCTGCGGTGAGGCCCTGATCGACATGTTACCGCGCAAATCCGCCGATGGTGTGGCGGTTTACCAACCATTTAATGGCGGTTCAATATTTAACACGGCGATTGCCCTGGGCAGGCTTGGCATCAGAACCGGATTTTTCACCGGGCTGTCGACGGACTTCTTTGGCGACAGTTTGAAAGCGGGCCTCACCGAAAGCCAAGTCGATTTGAAATATATCAAATTTTGGGACAAGCCTTCCACACTTGCCTTTGTAAAACTTGACAATGGCCAGGCGCGCTATTCATTCTTCGACGATAATTCCGCTGGTCGCATGTTGACCAGGAAGGATCTGCCGAAGCTTGCCAACGAGGTGGACGTTCTGCATTTTGGTTCGTTCAGCATGATACAGGAACCAGGTGGTGCCACGCTTGAAGCGCTGATGAAGCGCGAGTGCAAGGCGCGCGTGATTTGCCTTGATCCCAACATTCGCCCGACACTGGTGACCAACCGCAAGGTGTATTTGGCGCGGATCAGCCGCCTTGTCGCCATGTGCGATATTCTGAAAATTTCCGATGAGGACGTGAAATGGATTACCGGCAAGGATGATCTGGCGGCCGCAGCCAAGAAATGGCTGAAGGCCGGTGCCAAGGTTGTGGTCATCACCAAGGGCAGCAACGGGGTTGAGGCCTTCACCAAACAGTTCGCGCTGCACACGTCATCGGTCGTTGTCAAGGTGGTGGATACAGTTGGTGCTGGCGATACGTTCACCGCCGGATTTCTCGCAGCACTTTCCACGGCTGGCAAGCTCAACAAGGCGGCGATCGCCAAACTTGATGAAGTCACAGTCCGGGATGCCGTGAATTTTGCGGCGCGTGCGGCTGCGATCACCGTATCACGTGAAGGTGCCAACCCACCCTGGGCCCATGAACTTTCCAGTTGATGCGGTTGTTCCGCAATTAGGGGACGCGCTGGCAGGTGGCACTGCGGCAATTCTGGTGGCAGAGCCAGGGGCTGGCAAAACGACGCGGGTGCCGTTGGCGCTGCTCAATGCGCCGTGGCTGGCCCACAAGAAAATCATCATGCTGGAACCCCGCAGGCTGGCGGCACGGGCAGCGGCCAAACGCATGGCGGAAACACTGGGTGAAGAGATTGGCTGGACTGTTGGCTACACGGTGCGGCTTGACGCCAAGGTTTCAGCTGCCACCCGCATTGAAGTCATAACCGAAGGCATCCTGACGCGGCGATTGCAGAATGACCCGGAATTGAAGGATGTGGGACTTGTCATTTTTGACGAGTTCCATGAGCGCAGTCTGAACGGGGATTTAGGGTTGGCGCTTACCCTCGATATGCGGGCGGGGCTTCGCGAAGATTTGCGCCTTCTGATCATGTCGGCCACCCTCGACACGGCGCGGCTCTCCCGTCACTTGCGAGGTGCACCCATCATTCATGCCGAGGGCCGCATGTTTCCGGTTGAAACGCGCCATCTCGCACGCGCCGACCGCAAGACGGTTTCGGCTGATGCCTGCAAGGCCATTCATTTGGCGCTGCGTGACACCACAGAGAGCATTCTGGTTTTTCTTCCCGGCGAAGCGGAAATTCGCCGAACCGAAGAGATGTTGAACACCGCTGGCTTGCCGCCGAATGTAGTTGTCAGGCCACTCTATGGGGCGATGGGTTTTGCGGAGCAGGATGCGGCACTCAATGCAGCACCACCGGGAACACGCAAGATTGTGTTGGCCACGACGATTGCGGAGACGAGCCTTACCATCGAAGGCATTGGCACGGTTATTGATACGGGTTTCAAGCGTTCGCCCCGGTTTGACCCGGCCAGCGGCATGACGAGCCTGGAAACGGTGCGGGTGAGCCTGGCATCGGCTGACCAACGCAGGGGTCGCGCGGGGCGTTTGGGGCCCGGGGTGTGTTACAGGCTGTGGCCGCAAGCCGAAAGCCGTGCGCTGAGCGCCCACGACCAGCCGGAAATTCTGGTGAGTGACTTGGCGCCGCTGGCGTTGGAGCTGGCAGCCTGGGGCGTCAATGATGCAACCAGCCTTTCGTGGCTGGATGCTCCTCCGCCATCTGCTTTCGCGCAGGCGCGTGATTTGCTTGGCAAGCTTGAGGCCATTGATGGTGGCATTACGGCCATGGGACGGGCCATGGTGAAGGTTCCATTGCACCCCAGACTTTCCCACATGGTTGTGAGGGGCAATGAATTGGGGTCGGGTGAACTGGCTGCTGAATTGGCCGCTTTTCTTTCAGAACGTGATGGGCAAGGCCGGGATGCAGGGACCAACATTGCTGCGCGGCTTGCAGCGACGCGGGGGACTGCACGCCAGCGCATTCAGGCTTCTGCCAAGCAGATCAAACAGATTCTTTCCATCAAGGGGGATACGACTTCGTTGAGTGAAGGCGTGTTGACGGCGTTGGCGTGGCC
>JANMPF010000254.1:0-1515 GCA_031369725.1 Rhodobiaceae bacterium
GGTATATTATAAGGTCTGGGCAGCCAACCACTTCGTGGCCTATGGCATTCTGGATTTGCCGCTGGTGTGGGGCAATCGCTTTCCAAAAAATAGGGATGATGAAAGTGTGGGGACCATCCTGCCGACCGTTATGTGGATCATAAGTTTCTTTGCGAATGGAGCTGATGTCGGCGTTGCATGGGAATATGGCTACTTCATTACGCAATTCGAGAAGGCAGGAAAACCAGTTGGAGCTACGGTGTTTGCGTTGGGCGGTCTGGCACGAACGATCATGTCCGGTGTGCGCTATCAATACAGTTCGGACAAAGGCACACCAAACGGTGTTACGAACTGTGCCATCAATGTCACCTCCTTTTTCTCGGCGACAACGGGGTTCGTGCGGTCTATATACAAGACAAATCCTGAAGCATATGCGCCACTCCTCGCCGTCAAGACATTATTGGATGTTGTTTGCGATGGATATGCGGGTATCGCTTCGGTTTATCAGATCTACTGGGAAAACAAAAATCCACCAAAAATTCTTGACGAGAAAATTACCGACGGAGTTATAGGCGAGCCCTACAGTTACCAGTTCACCGGTCAGGATGGCACGCCACCCTATTCCTGGGAAAGCGCTGCCCCGGGCGGGACTGACCCCAGTGAATTTGACGGCTTGCCCCCTGGGCTCGCACTGGACGCAAATACGGGAATACTGACGGGCACGCCCACCGCAGCAGGAAAATATCGTTTCAGGGTAAAAATGGGTGATGACTACGGCCCAACAGTCTACTACCTGACAGACAATTTTACACTTGAGGTGTGGTTGGCTTGAGCCATTGCCCGGGACTTGCCGTGACCGAAATCGGTCACGGCATTTTATGCCAGCAAGGCTCCCAACAAAAAAGGCCCGCCTCCGAAGAGGTCGGGCCTTTTTCCATCCTGCAATTCTATCAGGCGATTTCGCGGTAGTCGTCCTGGCCGGCCATGGGGGGAGCGCCTTCGCGCAGCACGTAGCCACGGCCCCAGACGGTTTCGATGAAGTTCTTGCCTTCAGCAGCAGTTGCAAGCTTCTTGCGCAGCTTGCAAATAAATACGTCAATGATTTTCAATTCAGGCTCATCCATGCCGCCATAGAGGTGATTGAGGAACATTTCCTTGGTGAGCGTGGTACCTTTACGCAGCGAGAGAAGCTCCAGCATCTGGTATTCCTTGCCGGTGAGGTGAACGCGCTGGCCGCCCACTTCAACAGTTTTGGTATCAAGGTTGACAAGAAGTTCGCCAGTGAGAATAACCGACTGGGCATGCCCCTTTGAACGGCGCACCACGGCATGAATGCGGGCGACCAGCTCGTCCTTGTGGAAGGGCTTGGTCATGTAGTCATCAGCACCAAAGCCCAGTCCCTTGACCTTGTCTTCAATGCCGGCCAGACCGGAGAGAATGAGAATGGGCGTTCCAACCTTGGAAACCCGCAAGGATTTCAGAACTTCATAGCCAGACATGTCCGGCAGATTGAGATCGAGCAATATGATGTCGTAG
>JANMPF010000266.1:0-2640 GCA_031369725.1 Rhodobiaceae bacterium
CCCGTGGCAGCAACCCAATGGCGCATTGAGTCGATAATGAGTTGCATGACCGGCGTCACATTGGTAGCCAAAGTGTTGCCACAGCCTGTGTCATTCACCGGCACACCATTCACGTGGGCATAATATGTCCTGTTGTCCAAGCCGCACAGCGAAACAGTTGGTCCGCCCAAATCACTTTCACCCGTATGGTTGTAAACCACATCGAGAATAACCCGAAAACCTGCCTCATGCAGTGCCGCAATCGTGTCGCGTATTTCCTGCATTCCACCAGGAGCCAGTCGCGGGTCGGGCGCAAAGAAACTGATGGGGTTATAGCCCCAGGCATTCGAAAGCCCCAGATTTGCCAAATGCCGTTCGTCTGCCCAGGCCATCAATGGCATGAGTTCTATGGTATCAGCACCAAGCCGCTTGAAATGTGCAATGCTGCAGGGGTGTGCAAGAGCCGCGACTGTACCACGCAATTTCTCGGGAATTTCCGGATTGAGTTGGCTGAAGGCCTTGACAGCCACCTCATAAATGAAGCGCGGTGCCTTGGGCGGCAGTGCCTTCACACTTGGTTCAGCGGCAGTAACGATGCACTTCGGCACAAGATGCGCAGTCTCCGTACCTTTCAAGGCCAAGTCTGGGTGCCAGGCAAAAGCGCGGTCAAGCCGCCAGGCATAGGGGTCGATCAGCAATTTTGAGCTGTCAAAAAACTGCGCCTCGTCCGGATTGTAGGGGCCATCAGCCCGCAAGCCATAGCTTTGCCCAAGCTTTACATGAGGAACAAATCCGCAGTGAACATCGCCGTGCCGCGAACCCAACTCAAATTGGAATTCCTTGCCGTCTTCAAACAGGCAGAAAAGTACCCGCGTGGCATGGTGTGAAAACACTGCGACATTTACGCCGCCCTCGATCAGCGTCACGCCAAGCGGGGAAGGTGAACCGGACTTTGCAATGGCCATGATTTAAGTAATCACGCTGGGTTCCGTGCGTCCCGTGCGGTCGCGAATGCCGGCAAGCTCATTTGCGAATTTGATGAGTTCAGCAAGCGCTGCTTGAGTTTCCTGGTTCAGGTTTTTGGCTTCATATTTTTCAATGTAAACGCGAAGCGTGGCACCTGCAGTCCCCGTTCCCGAAAGCCGGTAAATTACCCGCGAACCGTCATCAAACACAATGCGAATGCCTTGTTGGCCAGTATTGGTACCATCAACAATGTCATGGTAGGCAAAATCATCTGCGGTGGCCACCGCCAATGCACCTGCTTTTTTTCCCTTCAATGCCGGCAAGCTGTCACGCAGGAATTTCATCATGCCATTGGCGGATTCCAAATCCACTTCCTCATAATCATGGCGCGAATAATAATTGCGGCCATAGGCGGCCCAATGTTCTTTCACGATCTCAACAACACTTTGGCGGCGAACCGCCAGAATGTTCAACCACAGCAAGACAGCCCAAAGCCCATCCTTCTCGCGCACATGATTGGAACCCGTCCCCGCACTTTCCTCGCCGCACAAGGTAATCATGCCCGCATCGAGCAGATTGCCGAAGAACTTCCAGCCCGTCGGCGTTTCGAAACATTTGATGCCAAGCTTTGTGGCCACCCGGTCAACCGCACAGCTTGTCGGCATGGAGCGTGCAACACCTGCCAAACCCTTGGCATAACCTGGTGCCAAATGTGCATTGGCTGCAAGCAGGGCAAGCGAATCTGAGGGTGTTACGAACTGGTGTTTGCCAATGATGAGATTGCGGTCACCGTCACCATCCGAAGCCGCGCCAAAATCCGGCCCGTCAGCTGACATCATCAAATCATAAAGTTCTTTGGCATGAACCAGGTTGGGATCAGGATGATGCCCGCCGAAGTCTGGCAATGGCGTTCCATTCACCACCGATCCTTTCGGCGCACCCAATGCCCCTTCGAGAATGGCGTGGGCATAGGGCCCCGTAATCGCGTGCATTGCATCAAAGCGAATGCGGAAACCGGATTTGAACAACGCCCTGATGGCATTGAAATCAAAAAGGGTTTCCATCAGCGCTTGATAATCTGTGACCGGATCAATGACTTCAACGGCCATGCCGTCAACTTTGGAAACACCCAACTTGTCTAAATCGCAATCGGCAGCATCCGAAGTCCTGTAACTCGAAATCGTTTTGGTATTGGCAAAGAAAACATCCGTCAGCCTTTCAGGCGCTGGCCCACCATTGCCCGCATTATACTTGATGCCAAAGTCACCGTCCGGTCCGCCGGGGTTGTGGCTGGCCGAAAGTATCAAGCCGCCAAATGCCTTGTTCTTGCGAATGAGGTTCGAGGCTGCAGGCGTTGAGAGCAAACCGCCTTTTGCCGTCAGCAGGCGGCCAAAGCCATTGGCGGCCGCCATGCGAATAGCAATCTGTATGACCTCGCGGTTGAGATATCTGCCATCTCCGCCAACTACCAGGGTCTTGCCCTTGAAGTCGTCCAAACCGTCAAACACCGATTGAATGAAATTCTCGGCATAGTGTGGCTGTTGAAACACTGTGACTTTTTTGCGCAAACCCGATGTGCCGGGTTTCTGTCCTTCAAATGGTTTTGTCTGAATGGTTTTAATCATCTCAGTTTGCTTTCAAAAGTGAGCTGTAGAGATCGGCATAGCGCGCCGCACTGCGCGTCCATGAAACATC
>JANMPF010000283.1:0-2423 GCA_031369725.1 Rhodobiaceae bacterium
TCGAGGCTCACGGTCGATGACCGTGAGCACCTCAGCATGAGGGAAATCAACATGTTTCCTCACCCTGAGGTGCCCACGCAGTGGGCCTCGAAGGGCCTGATGCAATTAAACTCGAATTACGCAACGGTCCCCTTGCGGGGAGAAGGAAAAATTATTGGGACGCCGGGAATGCCGCAACTACAGGGGGATCAACTTCAAATCCCAAATAGCGGCTTTACGATCTTGAGAGCCCAGATTGGCATTCTATAGTAGAGACGGCGAACCACTGGGCGAACGGTGCGCAGGTAGGCTTTTCCGTAAAGCCGGCCAATTGCGGTCATTGGCAAGTAATAGTCCGCGGTTTCGGCGAAGTCTGAACTCCATGATTCCTTGTGCTGGTCGTTTGGCACCATGAGGTCAAATCTTTTCAGTCCTTGCCTGATACAATGGCGCTGGGAAAGATCCATGTGAAGCCTGCCGGGGGAAAGATCGGTCAAGGCGTTTACGTGTGAGGTTATGTAGGCAAAGTGGGTGCCATGGAAATTGAAGCCGATTTCCCAGGATACCGGCTTGTCGCCGGCGCGCAATTCCGAGGTTACCATTTCAACGCCAGAACCAGGTGCACGTGACAAACCAATCAGGAATTTCAAGTGGCCGGGGCATTTGAGAATGCGGTTTTGACGACCGCGTTCGCGCAACCACTTGTTTTTTTCCGCAATGGCTTCGGCCATGGCTGCATCGCTTGCCCTGCCGTTTGGCAAAATGCGAAATTCGATGGGGCCGAGTTTTTCCAGACTTTTGCGAATTTTCTTGCGGCGCTTGCGCTGGGTGGATGTGTAGCGCGCATCGTAGGCTTCGTCATCCTTGTAAGCTGTCAGATCAAGGTAGGGGGCGGTTTCAACAAGGCGGGCGTTGTGCATTCTGGTGCGGCAAAAGCCTGCGATGTTTGCATCGCCACGCACATGGCGCAGTCTTATAATGTCGATACCCTTGAGGCGTTGCACCAGGTTCACGGCGTTGCCCAGCCAGGCCATTGAGTTCTGACCGGTTGCAACCAGTGCATCGCCATATTGACCGAAGGGTTCGGTAAGCCAGCGCAGAACAGTTACAGGTCCGCGCCGTTCCTTCATCAGGGGGAGAGCGAAAACCAGTCTAGCGCCTTGAAATCCGGTAATGATGCAGAGCTCGGTTTTGCTTTTATCGGTGATGTAAGTTTTGGCCCAGCTTGCGATCCAGTTGTAACTTTGGAAAACCGAGGGGGGATTCTTGCAGGTTTGCTCAAGCGCCTGCCACTGGGATTGCAGCGCTGCAAGGGAAGGCAATGTGGTTACAATCGACATGTACCCGCCGTAAGGGAGGGCATGCAACATGACTTCGGGGGCTGAACCGATATGGGTCAGCTCTGTCACATCGTCCATTGCATCAGTCTTGAACATCACTGCGCTGGCACTCCCCACTTCAAGTCCGGGAGTTTGATCCACAATCACTTATTTTTCACTGACGTTCGAATGTAGCGTTAACAACTGGTTAAGCGGCTGGCCCGGTGCCGAGGATTCGCCACCGGGCCAGGCTTTTATTGGGCGTCGGGTGCCTGATCGTTAGGACCGTGATCCATTGGACCGCGCCTGCGGGGGCGCATTTCATCGCTTGAAATGACACCGTCCTTGTTGCTGTCCAGTTCGGCCACGAGTTTGTCGAGCGGTGCCTTGTATTCATCCAGCGTGATCTGGCCATTGGCATCCCTGTCGAGGCGCTGGAAATCACGGATCATTTGCTGGTTATGGGTCTTCAGCCAAAGATTTTGGAATTCCGCCAAGGCGAGACTGTTTGACTTGTCGGCGTCAAACTCGGCAAGCATGTTGCCGCGATTGGTGTCGATTTCTTCCTGGCTTATCTTGCCATCCTTGTTGGTGTCATAGCGTTCGCCCAATTGCTCAAATCCCATGGGGCCGTGGGGGCCGTGATGGCGCCAGGCCTTGTGGGCAACCGCAGCGCCACCAAGGGCGACTAATCCGGCGAGGGCGATAACAGCGATCTTTGTATTCTTGTTCATGGTGGGTCCTTTGTCTTTCTGGTGTTAAACCAAGGACGTGAGCTCCCCCGACGTTCCGTCGCCGGGTGGAATTAACAATTTGTAATTTTGTAATACTATGGCGCCTTGTCTGCATCACCAAACTTGACGAGTTCGCGCAGCAAGCTGCCCAACGTTTCTTTCTTTGAATCGGCCTGTGGAATGGGGCGGCATACGTCGCGGGCGGCAAGGCCGATGCGCGAGGTCATGATGCCATTTACAGCACCTTCGCCAAAACGGGCCGAGAGTCTCCCCAACACACCTTTGCCAACAACATGCTGAATGAGATTATCAGACAGTGCGAGGCCACCGGTGACGGCCAGATGGGACACGACCATGCGGGCGAGTTTCAGGGTGGAGAGAGTTGACGGCC
>JANMPF010000314.1:0-2466 GCA_031369725.1 Rhodobiaceae bacterium
GTGCGTACGATTAAATCGCGGAACGGTAGCCTTGCAAGCTCGCCTTATCGGCCAGCCCGAGAAGCTGCAATCTTGCGCCGCCTTCTGGGGCGCCCGAAGAGCCTGGTTCCCGCCGATTTATTGGTGCGTCTTTGGCGCGTCATTCTGACGGGTTCAACGCAAAGTCAAGCACCTGTCACAATTCATGTCAGCAAGCATCTCAACTCCTCCATGAGTTTGCGGTTGCGTATCCGAGATTATTTTGGTGCAATTCCAGTTGAAGAATACCGGGATGAGGCACAGGCCTTGCTGCAAGTGAACACCAGCCCTGGCGATATTTGTATTGTGGAAACAAACTCTCCATGGGCCGATGCCTTCGCCGAGGGCAAGGCAGGGCTTGCAAGAGTGGTGGCATGTCTGCCATTCCTGCGTGATGATACTATACCCAAATTGCTCGTTTTCGGGCACTCCACGTCTGAGCCAACGGGTGATGACGAGACGCTTATGGTGAGCGATGGAAAGCTGCCGCGTGATTTTTTGCCGGCACCGCTTTGGCAACTCAAGTTGGGCACACGACGTGTGTCATGCCTGCCTGGATTCCTGTCTGATCACGAAATTCCCCTGGTGAGCCTCATTCGGACAAACCCGTTGCTTGGATTGAAAGTCGCTGGGCGTTACGCTTGCCCTTTTGAGATAAAAAGATGACATCGAAATCAGACCCTGTCCGCCCAGTTCCCAAATCAGGTATCATGGATATTTCGCCATATATACCTGGCAAAAGTTCGGCAAGGGGATCCAAGGTTTACAAGCTTTCGTCGAATGAATCGCCTTTTGGCGCGTCAAAGAATGCCATTGCTGCCTATGCATCCAAGGCTTCGGCACTCGAGCGCTATCCAGACGGTTCGGCCACCGCACTTCGCGAAGTCATTGCGGCGCGCTACGGATTGAATCCGGCGTCGATTGTGTGTGGCGCTGGTTCGGATGAATTGCTGCAACTCCTGGCGCATGCCTATTTGAATGAAGGCGATGAAGCCATTTATTCGCAGTACGGGTTTTTGGTTTACCCCATTGCGATTAATTCCAATGGTGCGAAAGCTGTTGTGGCAGCGGAAACCAATCACACCACCAGCGTTGATAACATTCTGAAATGTGTGACCCCGCGCACCAAGGTGGTTTTTCTGGCCAACCCAAACAATCCTACTGGCACCTATCTGCCGTTTGATGAAGTAAAACGACTGCATGCGGGGTTGGCCAAAACCACCCTTTTGATATTGGATGCCGCTTATGCAGAATACGTAAAGAGAAATGACTATGAAAGCGGCATTGAGCTTGTGGCCACATCTGAAAATGTTGTGATGACGCGAACCTTTTCGAAGATCTATGGCCTTGCCGGCTTGCGTTTGGGTTGGGCCTATTGCCCCGCTCATGTGGCTGATGTGTTGAACCGCATCCGGGGACCTTTCAATGTGAGTGCTGCTGCAATGGCTGCGGGTGTGGCTGCCATTGAAGATCAGAAATTTGTTGATGCCGCTGTTTCCCACAACGAAAAATGGGTGGAAAAATTGATGGGCCAATTGCGCCGACTGGGTTTGAAGGTCACACCAAGTGTTGGCAATTTTCTGCTCATTCACTTTGCGGCAGCGGGCGCCAAGACTGCGCCCCTGGCAGATGCCTATTTGATTGATCATGGAATAATCGTACGGCGCATGGAGGGCTATGGCTTGCCCAATTGTTTACGCCTTACCATTGGTGATGAAGAAGCAAACAATGCAGTGATTGCGGCTCTCTCGGATTTCTTGAAATGAGCATACAGTTTGAACGCGTCGCTCTTATCGGCATCGGCCTTATTGGGTCGTCACTTGCCCATGTCATCAGACGTGAAAAGATTGCCCTCCATATCGCAGGCTATGCCAGGAGTTGCGAAACGCGTGCTACGGCTGTAGCGCTGGGGCTAGTCGACAGCATGCATGAAACAGCTGCTGAAGCTGTCAAAAATGCCGATCTTGTGATTATGTGTGTGCCGGTTGGAGCATGCGGCGAGATTGCGGAAGAAATTTCAGAAGCGTTGAAACCAGGCGCCATTCTTACTGATGTGGGTTCAGTCAAGGCTGCCGTTGTGCGTGATGTCTTGCCATATTTGTTGGCCAGTATTCACTTTATTCCCGGTCACCCGATTGCCGGCACGGAGCAATCCGGCCCGGCGTCAGGGTTTGCGGAACTGTTCGAAAAGCGCTGGTGCATTTTAACGCCGCTTCCGGATAGCGATCCACAAGCTGTCGCAAAACTGGAGAGATTCTGGCGCAGTTGCGGGTCTGATGTGGAGCTGATGACGCCAGAACATCATGACATGGTTTTGGCCATCACCAGTCACCTGCCGCATCTCATAGCCTATAATATTGTCGGCACTGCCGCTGATCTTGAGGATGTTACCGATTCAGAAGTAATCAAGTATTCTGCCAGCGGTTTTCGAGACTTCACGCGTATTGC
>JANMPF010000328.1:0-2687 GCA_031369725.1 Rhodobiaceae bacterium
CGTGAAACAATTCTGCGGGATGGCAAGATCGCGGGTTATCTCACAAGCGGTGGCTATGGCTACACGGTTGGCCGGCCAATCGGCCTTGGCTATGTAAGAAATGCCGAAGGAGTTGATGAAAATTATCTTCGCAAGGGCAGTTATGAACTGGTGGTTGCCAAGGAAATAGTGAAGGCGAACCTGCACTTAGAGCCTATATATGATCCTAAAAATGAACGTGTGAAGTCATGAACTGGGACAAACACGTCCGTATACTGATTATTGGCGGTGGTGCCATCGGCACGTCACTGGCGTATCATCTGGCGCGCGGTGGTGGCAAAGATGTGCTGCTGGTGGAAAAGGCCCAACTCACCGAGGGCTGCACCTGGCATGCAGCAGGTTTGGTTGGCCAGCTTCGCGGCAAGCGCAATCTTACACGACTGATGCAAAATTCGGTTGCGGTGTTCGACAGACTGGAAGCTGAAACGGGCCAGGCCATCTCGTGGAAAAAAGTTGGCTCGCTCCGGCTTGCATCAAGCGCGCCACGCTGGAGTGAAATTCAACGGTCCATGGGGCAGGCGAAAAGCTTCGGCGTGGAATGCCAATCGCTGTCTGCACAAGAGGCGAAAAAACTATTTCCCTATATCACGACCGCGGGCATTGAAGGGGCAGCCTTCATACCTGGTGATGGTTATATCGATCCCTATTCGCTCACCATGGCCTACGCCAAAGGTGCGAGGATGCACGGTGCGAGGATTGAAGAACGGGTGTGTGTCAAAGAAATTATTATCGAGGGGAGATGCGCCCTTGGCGTTGTCACCAACACGGGCAACATAGCGTGTGACATTCTGGTGAACTGTGCAGGCTTGTGGGCCAAGCGTGTGGGCAACATGGCGGGTGTGCAGCTTGCCGCCGGCATTGTTGAGCATCAATATTTTCTCACCGAAAAAACCCTCAAGTTCGATGCCAACCTTACAACGCTGCGCGATCCCGACAAGAATTTCTATTTGAAACCGGACACAGGCTCCTTTGCCATTGGTGGCTGGGAGGAAGGTTCGTGCGGCTTTCACCGGGGAATGCCGCCCTTGGATTTTGGCCGGGAACTCATGGCACCCAACATGGAACGGCTTGAACTGTTTGCGCTGCCTGCGGCAGAACGTTTGCCGGTGCTGAATGAAACGGGTATTCAAACCGTCATCAATGGCCCCATTCCGGTGACAGCTGATGGTGAACCCATCATGGGGTTGGCACCTGAACTTGACAATTTCCATGTGGCTTGCGGCTTTACGGCGGGAATTGCCGCTTCGGGTGGTGCCGGCCTTGCGATGGCCAACAGCATTTTGCACAATGATGCCGGCATGGACCTGTGGCCCTTCGACGTGCGCCGCTTCAGCAAGGTGCAGGCGCAGGCCCGCTATCTGGAAGAACGCGCCATTGAAGCCTATGCCTCCTATTACAAAGTGCATTGGCCAGCCGAGGAGACCCATGCGGGGCGAAACTTGCGTCTTTCACCCTTCCATGAAAACCTGAAGCGGGCAGGGGCGGTGTTTGGGTCGCGCAGCGGCTGGGAGCGGCCAAACTGGTTTGCACCCCAAAGCGTGGCGGCCAAGGACATTGCCTCGTTTGAGGAGAAGCCGAACTGGTTTGCCCATGTAGCCTACGAACACCGCGCCATTCGGGAACGGGCAGCGCTGATTGACCAAACCTCATTTGCGAAATTTGAAATTATGGGCGGGGGTGCGGAAGCCGCCTTGCAGCGCATCGCCGCCAACGATCTTTCGGGACCACCCGGCAAAGCCATTTACACTCAACTCTGCAATGAACGGGGTGGCATTGAAGCCGATGTCACCCTTGTTCATGCGGGCATCGATCACTTTTACCTCATTACAGGCTCAAGCTTTGGCCTGCGCGACAGCGGATGGGTGGCGAGGCACCTGCCGCCAACCGTTGTCATTCGCGATGTGACGAATGCTTTGGCCGTCATTAATATCTGTGGGCCGCGATCACGCGATGTTTTGCAAAGCGTTACCGACACGGACATTTCAAACAAAGAATTTCCATTCCTTGCTGCACGATCTCTTGACGTGGGTTATGCAACGGTGCTTGCGGTGCGCATCGGCTATGTGGGTGAACTCGGCTACGAACTTTACATTCCCCAGGAATTCGGTGCCCATGTCTATGAAACACTGTGGACCGCAGGCTTGCCCCATGGCCTGGCCAATGCGGGCTACCGCGCCATTGACAGTTGCCGCATGGAGAAGGGATATCTCTATTGGTCAGGGGATATTTCACCTGACTACAATCCTTATGAAGCAGGCCTTGGTTTTTGTGTTGATTTGAACAAGGGTGACTTCATTGGTCGTGAAGCGCTTGGCAAAATCAAAATGGAAGGTGTTGCGCGCAAGCTTTGCTCATTCACGATCGACGGCTTTGCACCCTTGCACGGAGGCGAGGCCATACTGTTTGACGGCAAGGTCTTGAGTTCCACAACAAGTGTGGGCTTTGGCCACACGGTTGGAAAAACAATTGCATTTGGTTATCTGCCGACAGAGGTAGCCGATGAAAAAACATTCAGCATTGAAGCATTTGGAAAGAGCTATAGTGCCGTTCGTGGGGCCCGCTGCCTGTATGATGCGAAAATGGAAAGACTGAAATCTTGACGCCCGGTAACAGAGGTTTAATTGATGGATGATCAAGGCATTGGGCTG
>JANMPF010000338.1:0-2521 GCA_031369725.1 Rhodobiaceae bacterium
GCACTTAGCGAAGTGGGGTTGGACCCCGCAACAATGGACCGTTACCCCCATGAATTTTCCGGTGGGCAGCGGCAACGCATTGCCATTGCGCGGGCACTTGCCTTAAGCCCAAAATTCATCATGCTGGATGAGCCAACGTCAGCGCTTGACATGTCGGTTCAGGCGCAGATTGTGGATTTGCTGCGGGGACTGCAAGTCAGGCACAATCTCACCTATCTCTTTATCAGCCACGATCTCAAGGTGGTGCGGGCGTTGGCCAATGATGTGATCGTGATGCGCAACGGTTTGGCCGTGGAACACGGGCCGGCCGCCCAAATTTTCGATCATCCGCAAACGGATTATACCAAGGCCCTGATCGCTGCCTCGCTCAATCTTCGGGCAGCACCAGATAACATTGTGAGGCAGTAATGGCATTTCTCTTTGTTGTTCCAAGCTGGCCGATGGAGCAGTGGAAGACTGCCATGATCAAGGCGGCACCCAAACTCGACGTGCGCATCTGGCCTGAAGGCATGGGCAGGGTTGACGACATTGACTATGTGGCGGCCTGGCTTCCACCACCTAACGTATTGAAACAGTTACCTAATCTCAAGATCATTTTTTCTTTGGGTGCGGGGGTTGATGCCATCATGAAAGATCCCACGCTTCCTGAAAATATCCCCATTGTTCGGGTGAATGATGGCGATCTCACCATGCGGATGACGGAATATATCGTGCTGCATGTGCTCCTGCACCACCGGCAACAACGGCGCATCGATGCCAATCAGCATTTGCGGAAGTGGGACAGCTTTCCCACCCATGCTGCCTCTGCCCTTTCCATCGGCATCATGGGACTTGGCGTACTGGGGCAGGATGCAGCGCTGCATTTGCGTGACCTTGGATTTAAGGTTGCGGGCTGGAGCCGCAGCCGGAAGGCGGTTGATGGTGTTGACTGCTATGCGGGTGCGGGCGAGTTTGACACATTTCTGGCACGCACTGATGTTTTGATTTCGCTGCTTCCGTCAACGGCTGAGACGGATGGCATCATAAATCGAGGGACAATCAAAAAGCTTTCACGGCAGGGACCGTTTGGTGCACCCATTGTGATCAATGCGGGGCGAGGCCGGCAACAGGTAGCCCGTGACATAATCACCTGCCTTGATAATGGTGAACTTTATGCCGCAACCCTTGACGTGTTCGCCGTTGAACCGCTACCGGCAGATGATCCACTGTGGAGCCATCCGGGCGTCACCGTCACGCCCCACATAGCGGCCGACTCGGATCCGGATGTTATTTGCGCCTATCTGAATTCACAGATCGAAAGACACAAGGCGGGATTGTCTCTCGTCAATCTGGTGGACCGCGCCCGCGGATATTAAAACCTCTTGATGCTGGTGACTTGCGAACCGGCAAGTGCGATGCGCCCGACAGCAGCGGCCAGGGGTTCCATCACTGTCACCATGTGGTGGCCGTTGGCATGGAGGAGCATTCTGGCATCGGTCATTACTCCCACATGGCCTTTCCAGAAGATGAGATCGCCACGGCGCAGGCCGTCGAGATCGTTGATCATCAGGTTTTGGCCAAGCTGCTTTTCCTGCATGTCGGCGTCGCGCGGGGCATTGACACCACAGGCTTGCAGCGCGGTTTGCACAAGGCCCGAACAATCAAGCCCATGAACGGTTTTGCCGCCCCAGTAATAGGGCACATGGAGAAATTTTTCGGCAACTTCGACAAAATCGGTTTCGAAATCGCTGGCGGACTTGAGATGTGCCGCGAATACAAATTTCCCATTGGACAGCCCAGCGAATTTCCCGTCATTGGAAACAACCGCAAGCTGCGCATTCATCGGCATGGTGAGAGCAGGCTGTGATTTGATATCGGGTTGCGGATACATGAGTGTTGATGGCACTGCAACGCGATGGGTTGGTATCGACTTGTCTTCACCGGCTGCGGGCACGCTGATGTAGCCCTCATAGCCATCACGCTCCAGCTGGCACCACAACCAACCGTCCCGCAGTTCAAAAACATTTATTTTCTCGCCAAACAGGGCTTGCGTGGTCTGTTTTGAAAATGCTGCAGGCTCACGATGCATTGATACAGCGGGGGCGAGGATTTCCATGAGGTGTCTGACAGGTGCGGGCATGGCTACAGATTCTTTGAGCTCGCGCCGATGAGATCGGCCAACCTGTCGAGATACAATGCACCTTTCACAGTTCGCTGCACCAGAACGTTGCGACGATCGGCAACATCACGCCTTCGCGCCACAAGATCAAGCTTGCCCATGGAATCCAGGGCCCGGGTTATGACGGGTTTGGAGACATGCAGTTTCCTGGCGAGATCGCGGATTGTGTGGGGTGGTGCCTCCATATAGATCGTCAACAATATTGTAACCTGGCGCAGCGAAAGGTCAGCCTCATCACCATGCACTTGGGCAAGATTTACATCATGCCAAAGCTTGAGGGCCTGTGCCGTTCCCAGAGGGATTGCCATTTCAGTTTCATCAATCGTTACGGTAGCGTTTCATTCTTAGCCATCGCCATGATTT
>JANMPF010000367.1:0-3146 GCA_031369725.1 Rhodobiaceae bacterium
TGATTTCATCATCAACGGCACCAAGCATTTCATCAGCCATGCGGATGAGGCAACTTTCACCATTCTATTTGCCGCCACCGGTGAAGAGGATACGCCACGCGGCAAGAAGAAGCTGATTACGGCATTCCTGGTGGACAAGGGTACCCCCGGTTTCACGGTGCGTGACGGCTACAGAAACGTGTCGCACCGGGGCTACAACAATTGCATTCTCGAATTCAACGACTGCCGCCTCAACAAGTCACAAATCCTTGGAGAACTTCACAAGGGCTTTGACGTTGCCAATGAATGGCTGGGGGCCACGCGGCTGCAGGTGGCTTCAACCTGCATCGGCCGGGCTGAACGGGCCCTGGAACTGGCAAAGCAATATGCAGTGGACCGCCACCAGTTTGGCCAGCAGATCGGCAAGTTCCAGGGCGTGTCGTTCAAACTGGCTGACATGGCCATGGAATTGAAAGCAGCTGAACTGCTTACCTTGGAAGCCGCGTGGAAGTTTGACCAGAAAACCGTGACCGACATGGACATGGCGATGGCGAAATTGAAAGCCACCGAAGTTTTGGCCTTCATTGCCGATGAAGCCATTCAAATCCATGGCGGCATGGGGCTGATGTCTGACCTGCCGCTGGAACGCATCTGGCGGGATGCACGGGTTGAGCGCATCTGGGAGGGAACGTCGGAAATCCAGCGCCATATCATTTCACGCGCCCTTTTGCGGCCATTGGGAGGATGATAATCGCAAGAACATTCCCTTCTCCCCTCGAGGGGCCGTTGCATAATTCGAGTTTCATTGCATCAGGCCCTTCGAGGCCCACTGCGTGGGCACCTCCGCAGTTTTTACAAAACTGCTGGGGAGAGGTAACATGTTGATTTCCCTCATGCTGAGGTGCTCACGGTCATCGACCGTGAGCCTCGAAGCACCGTGCAGAATAATTACGCAACGGTCCCTCAAGTGGAGAGGGAAGAAGTGAGCATGACCCGCAATCTTTCTCCCCTTTTGCATCCCAGATCCATCGCCTTCATCGGCGGTGCCGAGTGCGATGTGGCCATAGCCAAGACCCGCGCCCTGGGCTTTCCCGGAAAAATCTGGGCGGTGAATCCCAAACGGGAACAGCTTGGCGGCATTGATTGCATAAAATCCATCGCTGAAATCGACGGCATTCCGGAGGCGGCGTTTGTGGCAGTCAAGCGCGAGCCAACAATCGAGCTTGTCAGGGCCTTGCGCAAATTGGGTTGCGGCGGTGCGGTCATTTATGCATCAGGCTTTGCCGAAACCGGAGATGTTCATCTACAGGAGCAACTGCTGGCTGCTGCGGATGGCATGCCGCTCATGGGCCCCAACTGCTATGGCTATGTCAATGGCATGGCGCGGGCGGCGATCTGGCCGGATGAGCATGGCATCGAGCCCATCGACAAAGGCGTGGCGATCATCACCCAATCGGGCAATATTGCGTGCAACTTCACCATGACAAAACGCGGCTTGCCACTTGCCTGTGTTTTTGCCATTGGCAACCAGGCCGATGTTGACATGGCACAGATGCTGGAAGCGCTGGCGCAGGATGACCGCATCACGGCAATTGGCCTTCACATTGAAGGGTTGAAGGATGTGGTCGCCTTCGCGCGGGCTGCGGGGTTGGCCCGGCAACTCAAGAAGCCCGTGATTGCGCTCAAGACCGGCCGCTCGGAGCAAGGTGCAAAAGTTGCCCTCAGCCATACGTCATCGCTTGCCGGGGCTGACACGTTTTATGATGCGTTGTTCGAGCGCTACGGCATTGCGCGGATGAAATCGGTTACCGCTTTTGTGGAAACCTTGAAGTTTCTCCATCACGGCGGACCGTTGAACGACAATCGCATTGTTTCCATGAGCTGTTCGGGCGGTGAAGCCGCATTGGTGGCCGACATGGCGCTGGAACGTGCCGTCAGCTTTCCACCGTTTGACCCTGCAACCAAGGCTCGGGTTGCCGCCACGTTGAATGCCTATGTGACAATCGAAAACCCTTTGGACTACCAGACCTTCATCTGGAACCAGGAAGACCAACTGACCGCCACATTTTCAGCCGTGCTGGGGGGTGGCTACGATGCCGGCATGCTCATTCTGGATACGCCGAGCAAGCCTGCGACCAATCCGGCAACCTGGCTGGTGACGGTCAAATCCTATATCAATGCGGCGCGGGCCACGGGCGCGCGGGCGGTGATCGCCGCGTCTCTACCTGAATGCATGCCGTCTGATGTGGCAACTGATCTCTCGGCCAACGGCGTTGCCCCGATGTGCGGGCTTGATGATACCTTGGCGGCCTTTGAAGCTGCGTCATTCATTGGCAAGAACTGGGCGCGTGGCGAGGTGTTGCCGGTTCTGGGTGCCGCTGTCAGCAGGGGCAAAACCGAAATCACCCTGAGCGAACACGCGGCAAAGTCACTTCTTCAAACTTTTGGATTGCCGGTGCCGGAAGGCAAGGTTTGCAAGGCAAGTGAGGCTGCCGGTGTTGCCGGGAAATTGGGTTTTCCGGTTACCATCAAAACCGCGTCGGCCGCTATCGCCCACAAAACCGAAGCAGGTGGTGTGGCACTCAACATCAAGACTGTTGAAGAAGCCGAGGCGGTGGCGTTGCGCATGGCAAAGCTTGCACCCGATGTTTTGGTGGAACGCATGGTCACGGGGGCGGTTGCCGAACTCATCATCGGCCTCAAGAACGACCCGCAATTTGGCCCTGCCCTGGTGATTGGCGCTGGTGGCATTCTCACCGAGCTTCTGAAAGACAGTGTCACCCTGCTGCTGCCAACCAGCACCGAAGAAATCACCCGCGCCTTGCAATCATTGAGGGTGTGGAAACTGGTTGAAGGTTTCCGCGGCAAGTCGGGTGACAGACACGCTGTGGTCGCTGCGGTTCTGGCTGTGGCAGAATTTGCCAAAGCCCATGCCGCCACAATTGAAGAGCTGGATGTGAACCCCCTGCTCGTTTTGGCAAACGGCTGTGTTGCCGTTGATGCCCTTATCCGCATGCGGAAGGAATAGTCATGACTTCTCCCATACATACCTCGCGCAATGGTGCCATTCTTGAAGTCACGCTTGACCGCCCCAAGGCAAATGCCGTTGATGCAGCAACCAGCCGCATGATGGGCGAAGTATTCGCGGGCTTTCGCGATGATGCCAC
>JANMPF010000397.1:0-6831 GCA_031369725.1 Rhodobiaceae bacterium
GTGCGGTTCAAAGTGAAGCAAGGCCTGAGCCAGAAATTCATCGATGCCCACAAGAGCTTGCCGGAGCTTGCCGGCATGGAAGATGGAGCGCTTATAAAAACCGGCGACAACACATTTTGCTTTGTCGGCAAATGGAAGAATTTTGACGACATCGCCGCTGCCCGTCCGCAAATGATTGGCATTCTGGATGGCTTTCGCGGCATGCTTGAGGATTTGGGCGGCGGCCTGGGTCAGACCGATCCTGTTTCCGGCAATGTTGTCGTCGATATCATGGACAAGTAGGGCCTGGGAAACTTCTCAGGCAAGCATTTTCCTTTGCGGGACAACCCTAATTCGACTAGTCTAGAGCCGAATTAGAGAACGGACGTTTTATGCATAAAGGTAATATTTCTCCAACCGAAGCCCATCAGCGTTTGCAGGGCAATTCATCCGCCGTGCTGGTGGATGTGCGCACCCAGCCCGAATGGACATTCGTGGGCGTTCCCGCTGTCGAGCGCCTTGTGCGGCTGGCCTGGCAGGTGTTTCCCGCCATGCAGGTGAATGCCGGTTTTGTCGAAGAAGTTGATCAGATGGGCCTGCCCAAAGACACGGAAATTCTATGCATCTGCCGCTCCGGTGCGCGGTCTTCTTCGGCTGCAACCGCCTTGACCGAGGCTGGCTACACCAACTGCTGGAATGTGGCCCAGGGCTTTGAGGGCGACAAGGATGCGAACGGCCACCGCGGCTCAACCAATGGCTGGAAAGCTTCTGGACTTCCCTGGGTTCAAAGCTAATGGGCAACTATACGAAGAAACAGCACCCCAAGGGCTGGGGCGACGCAACCAAGCTTGTGCGTGGCGGCCTCGACCGTTCGGGCCACGGTGAAACCTCCGAAGCCATCTACCTTACCTCCGGCTACGTCTACGACGATCCTGAATCGGCCGAGCGGCGTTTTGCCGGTGAAGAAGAGGGTTACGTCTATGGCCGCTATGGCAATCCAACGGTCACCATGCTGGAGGAACGCTTTCGCCTGCTGGAAGGGGCCGAGGCCTGTTATGCGGTAGCTTCCGGAATGTCTGCGGCATTCGGTGCACTTGCCTGCCAATTGAAAATGGGTGACCACGTCGTTGCCTCGCGTTCGCTCTTTGGCTCCAACTATCAGATCATAACGGCCATATTGCCAAAGTTTGGCATAACCTATGACCTTGTTGACGGGCGCGACGCCAAGTCGTGGGCTGCAGCCATGAAGCCCCAAACGAGATGCGTTTTCCTTGAAACACCATCCAACCCCTTGCTGGAAGTTCTCGATCTGCAAATGATTTGCGAGATTGCCCACAAGGCGGGTGCAGTAGTCATCGTCGATAACGTTTTCGCCACCCCTATTTTGCAAAAGCCCATGGAATTGGGTGCTGATATTGTTTTCTATTCCAACACCAAACACACCGATGGCCAGGGCAGGGTGTTTGGCGGCACCATTTTGTCAACCAGGAAGTTCAAGGAAGAACTCCTCAAACCCTTCCTCCGACACACCGGCCCAACCCTGTCGCCTTTCAACGCCTGGGTGCTTCTCAAGGGCATGGAAACCATGAAGCTTCGCGTGGAAGCCCAGAGCCATGCGGCGGCAACAATTGCCGATGCGCTAAGCTCAATCAATTCAATCAAGCGGGTTTATTATCCGCACCATGACAGCCACGCGCAGGTCAAGCTTGCGCGTAAACAAATGAAAATGGGCGGCACCATGGTTTCGTTTGACGTTGATGGTGGCAAGGAAAAGGCCTTCAATGTGCTGCGCAATCTTGGCATCATCGATATTTCAAATAACCTGGGTGATTCAAAATCGCTGATCACGCATCCCGCCACGACAACCCATCGCAACATTGGCCCCGAGGCCCGCGCCATGATGGGCATATCAGACGGCACGTTGCGCCTGTCGGTGGGACTGGAGGATGTGGGAGATCTGGTTGGTGATTTGAAACAGGCGATACGGACGTAAGTTACATTGTTGCAAAGCGGTAAATGCCAATGCTTATGGCAAGCAGGCCGACGGCAATTGTAAGCGCCCGTTTTGGTGCAACCTTCGAGAGGTAGCCACCAAAAATGGCAGCCGGAATTCCGCCGATGACGAGGCCTGAAATCGGCAGTGCCATGCTGCGCCAATCGGCACCACCTTCCCAGTGGCCCGTGAAGAAAGCCACAACGAAGGTTGAAAATACTGCAACACTTACGGCAAACTCGGCGAAATTTCCCGAGCCAATGGCATATCGGGACTCGGTGCCAACGCCCAAAAGGCTAGTGGTCACAATTGGTCCCCAGCTGCCGCCAATTCCCTCAATCAAGCCGCCGCAAAAACCGATCAAACGGGTGAAGCCATGGGGAAACAGCCGCGGTGAAGCATCCCTAACGCCACGATAGACAATCAGGCCGCCAATCAGCAGGAGATAGATATTGATCATGATCAACAGGGCTTTGCCTTTGAGGCTGGTCAAGGCAGTTGCGCCGATGGCGCCGCCCAAGGCGCCAAAGATGCAGAGTGCGATGACAATCCTCCAGTTGAGGTTCTTGTGCCAGAGATGGGACAATGCCGCCGTTCCAGTCGTCGGCAGTTTTGCGGCGTTTACACTTGCTGAAACCAGTGCAGGTGGAATGCCTTGTGCCAGCAGCACAGATGCGGAAATGACACCGAAGCCCATTCCCAATGCACCGTCAACAATTTGCGCGCAGAATCCCACAATAGCGAAAGCTATAAAATCATGCATCCGGCACTTCCCCTCAGTATTCGATATGTCAGGCGTTTACAGCTTGCCGCTGAACTGTGCGGATAATTTGTCCATTCGCCAAAAAATGAATGCCACATTCGGTTTTGTCCGAACCTGCCCAACGGCCAGCGCGGGGGTTCTCATCCGTTCCACCACGCTCCGTGCAAGGTTCGCAACCAATGGAACGGTAGCCCTGCAGCCTCAGGGGATGCGACGGCAAATGATGGTTCACCATGTAGGATTGCAAATCAAGCGCTGAAAATCCGGCAAGCGGCTCAACCTTCAACCGGTCCTCATCCACACTCACAAAGGCAAGATCGGCGCGCGCCGCACCATGAAAACGCTTGCGGCCGGAAATCATCACATCAAAACCTTTAAGTGCCTTTGCCAGTGGGACGGTTTTGCGAATATTGCAGCAGGCATCCATGCTGATCGTGTGCAACTCGCCATTGGCATCTTGCATTTCCAAATCAAAGGGATCAGGCTTCACCGAGCGCACATTGGTGAGGCCAAGCTCAGAAACAAGCTTGTCGCGGTAGTCCAGTGTTTCCTGAAAAAGTTTGCCCGTGTCCAAAAAGATAATTGGCAAGTCGCGGTCAACTTCAGAAACCATATGCAGAAGAACCGAAGATTCCGCACCAAAAGACGAGACAAGTGCCACCCGGCCTTTGAAATCACGGGCGATTGACTTGATGAGGTCGCGGCCCTCAAGGCCTGCATAGGACTCAATGGAAGAGTTGAGGTCAACCTGCATGGGGCTGTTCCTCCCAAGGGGTTGATTCCAAGTGGCGCTCGCTCCAAACCTCCGCCTCGCCCGCACGACGGTAAAGTCCGCGTTGGTAGGCAAGCGACATTTGCTTTGAAGCGGCCTGCCACGCCTGCAAGGGGAAACGGTCGGAAACCTCAAACGTGGTGAAGCCAACCTGGTTCATGTATTGAATCTGATCCGGCAAAATATTGCCCGTGGCACGGAGTTCACCCCGGAATCCAAGGGTTCGGATTTGGGCCGCGATGGAATACGAGCGGCCGTCAACAAAGGCAGGAAAGGGCAGAACCACCAGTGCCAAATGCGGCAGGAAATGCGCAAGCTCGTCGGCATCATCATTGTTGTTCAACACAACGCCGAGCTGACCTGGGAACTTCGCCAAATTGTCCCACTCGGCTTTCAGGCGCGCATAAGGCACAGCGACATTGCCACCTTCCGGGAGGGCATCGTCGGCACCAATTTTAACCCACGTGTCAACCACGAAGGCATTGTTCTTAAGCAGCGGCATAGAGCGCCTCCTTGAACGGGTTCGGGCCAAGCCTGCGATAGGTATAAAGGAACTCCTCACCCGGCTGGCGCAGCTTCACATAAGTATTGAGAATTTTTTCAATCGCATCCGCCACCTCATGGCCGGCAAAGCCGGGACCGAGAATGGAACCAATCGAGGCACTTTCGGTGGATGAACCACCAAGCGTGATCTGGTAGAATTCTTCCCCCTTCTTGTCGAGGCCAAGAATGCCGATGTGGCCCACATGGTGGTGGCCGCAGGCATTGATGCAGCCTGAAATGTTGATTTTAACCGGCCCGATTTTTTCCTGCACGTCAAGATCAGCAAACTTGCGCGAAATCGCCTGTGAAATTGGAATGGAACGCGCCGTAGCCAGCGAGCAATAGTCCATGCCGGGGCAGGCGATGATATCGCCCGCAAGACCATAGTTTGCGGTGGCAAGGCCTGCTGGCACAAGTGCCTGCCAAAGAGCCAGCGCATCTTCCTTCTTCACATGGGCAAGAATGATGTTTTGCGGGTGGCTCACGCGCAGTTCATCATGCGAATAGCGCTCGGCCAAATCCGCCATCACGCGCATTTGGTCCGCCGTGGCATCCCCCGGAATGCCACCTTCGGGTTTCAGTGAAATATTGACGATGGTGTAACCGTCAACCTTGTGCGCTGCCAGATTATTGCGGGCCCAGCGGCCAAATTCCGGATGCATGATTTTTGCATCTTCAAAGGCAGGCGCAAAGCGCGAAAGCTTCTCAAATTGTGGTGGAGCGAAATAGGCCGCAATGCGCTGCAATTCCTTCTCTTCAACTTCCGTTGTCTGCTGTGGCCGCTTGGCGTATTCGGATTCCACCTCGGCCTTGAATTTTTCAGCACCAATTTCGTGCACCAGAATCTTGATGCGTGCCTTGTATTTGTTATCCCGGCGGCCATACAGGTTATAAACCCGCATGATCGCCTCAATATAGGCAACCAATTCTTTTTCCGGCAGGAAGTCACGTACCGTGACAGCAATCATCGGCGTACGGCCCTGGCCACCACCAACCATGACTTCCCAGCCAATGGCACCTGCATCATTCTTGTGCAGGCGCAAACCAATGTCGTGAACCCTCACAGCCGCACGGTCATTCGGCGCACCTGTGACGGCAATCTTGAATTTCCGCGGCAGGAAGGAAAACTCAGGATGAAGCGACGACCATTGGCGCAGCAACTCACCCACCGGGCGGGGATCAGCCAATTCATCTGCCGCCGCACCCGCCCAATGATCTGTCGTGACGTTACGAATGCAATTGCCGGAGGTTTGAATGGCATGCATCTCAACTTCCGCCAGGGCACCAAGAATGTCAGCGGTGTCTTCCAGCTTGATCCAGTTATACTGAATGTTCTGCCGCGTGGTGAAATGGCCGTAGCCACGATCCCATTTCTCGGCAATGTAAGCCAGCTGGCGCATCTGCTTGGATGACAGTGTGCCGTAGGGAATGGCAACCCGCAGCATATAGGCATGAAGCTGCAGGTAGAGGCCGTTCATCAAACGTAAAGGTCGAAACTCTTCCTCAGTCAATTCACCGCTTAAACGACGCGCGGCCTGGTCACGGAACTGGGCGGTGCGCTCACGCACGAACTGGTGGTCGAACTCATCATAGCGATACATGATTATGCGTCCTTAAAAGCGAATGCGCCGGAAGTGCCTTCCGCCTGTTTGCCGAGATCCAGGCGAACGGTGGGACCAAGGGTGCGAATGCGCTCACGCATATGGGTGGCGCGAATGCGGCCGTCAACACGTTCGGCGTCAAACAAATAGGTGCCCGTTACCAAGGTGGATTTCACATCCTCGGCGGCGCGCAGCTCCAGGGCTGCAGTCGCCTGCGGTTCAAGCGCCAGCACCGCCTCGTCAATCTTCTCATTCCAGATGCCGGCTCGCGTGAGGAAAACCACTTCCCCGTCGCGCAGGAGGTTTGCGGTCATGACCTGGCCTTTTTCAATTGTGCTCATGATGCGGCTCGCAGGATTTCCGTGGCGATATCGTCACGCGACATGAAGGGGAATTCCTTTGACGTCGGCGTGGCAATGCCGGGAACGACTTCAACAGCAAAGCCCTGGCGCTCCAAAACCACTTGCTCCTCGCAGCCCACTTCGACATTGCCCGGAACCAGAAACACCACATGCCGTCCGGCCTGTGCCTGGCGCATCAGCACGGTGCAGGTGTCAAACTGCATGTGGGCAACTGCCACACGTTCGGCGTCCCGCCGCGCCAACTCCAGAATGCCGGGCGAAATGCTGCGGTCAAATACAATCACATCGGCTTCCAGCAATTTGCGCTGCGCCTTGAGTGTAAGCAGTTCCGGATCACCCGGACCAGCGCCTACGATTGAAACGCGACCGATGGAAGGTGCCGTGTCTTCTTTCAACGCAATGTCAAGCTCGCGGGCATAACCCACATCATCACCCGCAACTGCGGCATCCCTGATGCGGCCGAAGAAAAACTTGGCCCAGAACGAGCGCCGGCGATTGCCATGTGGAATGACGTCAGCCACATGGGCACGCAACCCGTTGGCCTTCACGGCCAATGCACCAAGTGCCTGTGGCAGCATGGCATCGATACGGGCGCGAATGCCTTGCCCTAAAACGGGTGCCGTACCTTCGGTGCCGATCGCCACCACCACAGGATCGCGATCCACGATCGAAGGTGTAAGGAATGTGGAAATTTCAGCCACGTCAATCACGTTCACCGGAATGCCGCGCGCCCGCGCCTCGGCACTCACCAACGCATTGATTTCAGGTTCCGCTGCATAAACCAAGGCAGCACCATCAAGCTGGCTTGCGGCAAAACT
>JANMPF010000431.1:0-4887 GCA_031369725.1 Rhodobiaceae bacterium
GGATTTAGGTCAACTGCCAGCGTTTCGCCGACAATTGCTCCGGCCATCACTTGCGGCTCTTTCGAGTTCAGTGAGCCAGCCACGCCAATGGAACCAACAGCGATGGTAGCTGCCAATAATGCCAGTCCTATGTTGCGGAGAAATACAACATCGGGCTCTCCTATTGGTGCAATTGGCATTTCCAAGTCCCTTCATAAGTGTTCGTGCTGATAACGCATTGGCAAGGAGATGGTTCCACCGGGCGTAAAAAACCGCTGCTGCCCCCGTTTCTGCGCGGCAAACCGCTAATGAAGAAAAGAACACCCCGCGCCCGGCGGGGCGGGCGCGGGGCAAACCTGGTCCTTCTGTGCTGGAATTGCAGGAGGGGAAGTGCAATTTCCAGGATGCCAGTTGTGATGAAACGCAAATGGGGCTCCCAACGTTCCACGAATATTTATCACCAGTGCAATCAATCACTCCTGCGAGCGGTTGAATTACCACCGCCCGCAAATCCCTTTTGAATTTCTCGTTCGGCCCGCCTTGCAATGGTGCCAACCGTGGCGACGGATGACATGCATGGCCACGACCGACTTGGACGTTAAAGTTTTCGGTCGTTGAAGAATGGCAAGCTGCGCTTCAAGTGCTTTCGCTCTGCTGGCCAACTCAGCGTTTACACTTTGCAACTCTTTGATTTTAGCTTCGTTGGCTGTCTTTGAAGAAGTACAGATCTCAAGCGGGGTCGGCGATTGTTTGAACACGACTGTCTGGGCGATTGTTGAGCCGCTGAGCGAGAAAAACACAACCAGTGCCGGCCATATAAATGCTTTGTTCATGCGCACAGTCCTTCACTGCAAAAACCTTTCCAACGACCTCTTGATAAGCATCTAGTCCTAAATCATTCGGTTTAAAATTTTAATTGAATAGTATGGTTAACAGCGCTCCCGCGACAAGTCGCGCGCAGCTGAGGGTGCTTCGGTTACTCGCCAGCAGCGTCCACGCAGCAGGGCTTGGTGTTTAGTCCGGGGACATGGTTGACACCTGTAGCCCTGTGGGTGGTTCACCCCGCTGCTGATTATTGACTTTGACCCGCAGCATGTATGAAACTAGGTGCGGGATAGATCGAAATTCAGCCGGTGCCCCGGGCGAGCCCATGGCATGCTTACGACCCGGCCTGTGCTCGACAATGTAATGTAGGCCGTCTTCAGGTCTGGCCCGCCAAAGCAGATGTTGGTGCAAATGGGATCGGGCATGGCGATGAACTCCACAAACCTGCCATCCGGTGCAATCACATTGATGCCGCCCAATACCAGCGAGGCCACGCAAATGTTGCCATCACTTTCCACAGCCAGTGAGTCATACGAGGTGTAACCAGGAGGGCCCGCCAGATGGCGGCCACCGTTCTCATGTGGAGGCTGTTTGCGGATGGCACCCGGCGAAACGATATCGAATGCCCACAGGTGCCCAGTGCGTGTTTCGGCAACATAGACCGTTTGCTCGTCGGGTGCCAGGCCAACGCCATTCGGCATGATCATCGGCTGCACGAGTTCGCTGATCAGGCTACCGTCGGTCCGGGCGTAGTAGAGTCCACCGAGATCGACTTCGCGGGGGCGCCGCTTGCCATGGTCGGTGAAATAGAAGCCGCCGAGACGATCGAAGACAATGTCGTTTGGGCCCTTCAGCGGATGGCCATTGCAATTGGTGTAGAGCACGTCCACCTTGCCAGTGTCGATGTTGATGCGCTCGATCCGGCCTCCACTGTAATCATCCGCTTGGCGAGCCGGGATCAGCCTGCCGTCTACCGTATCCCAGGCAAATCCGCCACTGTTGCAGATATAGAGTTGGCCGTCTGGCCCGAATGCAGCGCCGTTTGGTCCCCCTCCCGGTGTTGCGACAATTGTCTTGGCGCCGTTTGGGCTGATGCGTGTCACACAGCCCTTGGCAATTTCCACCACAAGCATCGCGCCGTCCGGCAGCATGACCGGTCCTTCCGGAAAAGCAAGACCCGAAGCAAATTCGGTGAAAAGCGAAGTCATAGATTCGTGATCCCGCTCTAGTCGTCATATTTTGTTATAGGTTAGAATCTCGTCAGGCTCATCATCGCTAAGGCCGTATGCATTGTAAAGCACGCTGTCTATGGTTTCCGAATATCGCGGACTGTGCCAAGTCTGTATTCATCGGCGAGAACTTTGCACAGACTTGAGTCAAAAGTCTACGAATTCTCTTCGTGAAAACGTGGCGGCATGCATCACTTTCAACGCTACTCAAGACATCACGCAATTAATCTCAGCGAATGCGCTTTGTTTGTGAGTTTCAGGTGTTCAGAAATTTCAGTCGCCGGAACTGGCCTTCCAAATAGATATCCTTGTCCCTGCTGGCATCCAAGGGCGAGGAGAAAGTCAAG
The DNA here is from genome assembly GCA_031369725.1 of Rhodobiaceae bacterium. Classification (GTDB taxonomy): domain Bacteria; phylum Pseudomonadota; class Alphaproteobacteria; order Rhizobiales; family Aestuariivirgaceae; genus Aestuariivirga. The sequence continues at coordinate 2,381 of JANMPF010000431.1, forward strand.
TTGCTCGCGGGTCTCAATGCCTTCCGCGAGTGTCGCCAAACCCAAACTTTGACCAATGTTGATAGCTGCCCGAATTAGTTCGGCAGATTTTGGTTTGACCCCAAGATCCATGACAAAGGATCGATCAATTTTGATCTTGTCGATTGGAAAGCTGTTCAAATATCCCAAGCCCGAATACCCAGTTCCGAAGTCATCCAGTGCGACGCACACACCCAGATCTTTAAGACCTTTCAAAATGTCCAGCGTTTCTGAGGATTTCTCGAGCAAACTGGATTCGGTGATCTCAAGTTCAAGCCGGTGGGCAGCAAGCCCCGATTTTCTCAAAGCGTTCGCAACACCATCAACAAGCTTTCCAGATTTAAACTGGACAGGGGAAATGTTTACAGCAATGGAGAGGTGATTTTTCCAGGTGGCTGCAATGAGACAAGATTGTTCCAGGACCCAATTGCCAATCGGCACTATCATTCCGCTGGACTCTGCAATGGGAATGAAGCTGCATGGCTGGATCATACCTCTAACCGGATGTTTCCAGCGCAGGAGTGCCTCAAAGCCAATTTCTCGACTGTTTTTCAAGTTCATCAAGGGTTGATAGTGAATCTCGAGTTGGTTATTTGTCAGTGCCTGCCAAAGATCTCGTTCCGTCTCGCGATAGAGGATCATCTGCAACGACATTTGCGGTTCATAGAGCCTGCAAACGCCGCCGCCATCCGATTTGGCCTTATAGAGGGCAAGATCAGCATTCACCAGCAACGTCGAGGCATCGATTGAATCATCAAAACCAATACTTACCCCAGCACTGATCCCGACCATAATGTTGTGGTCACGGAACGCAACTGGAATATTGAATGCGTTGACTAATTCCTTTGCAGCAGCGTGCGCGTCATCTGGTTCAGCAAGCATTGGAAGGAGTATAACAAATTCATCGCCGCCCAAACGAGCAACAATTCCCCGGTCGCCAATGCACTCTTCCAGCCGATTGGCGACGCCGACAATGAGACTGTCTCCCACGTGATGTCCCAGAGTGTCGTTGACGCTCTTGAAGTCATCAATATCGACGAGAATGATCGAGGTAAAATAATGGTTTTGAGATTTCTTTGCGACCGAAGATTCAAGCAATTCCAGGAACAGCCGTCGATTGGGGAGATTGGTGAGCGCGTCATGTTCTACCAGATATTGAATACGGGCTTCATGTTTCCTGCGTTCCGTGACATCAATGACCGCAACAATAGCGGCGTCTCTGCCATCGTATTTTATCGGCTTGGCATAGGTACTCACCACTATTTCAGTGCCATCGGCCTTAAGATGCGTCCAATCCTCTTCGCCATTGTCCACACCAAACTTAGTCCGGGCATCGTCTAATATTCTTTGGTATTCGCTCGTCGGCCTTATGTCCAACAGCGTCATGTTTAGAAACTGCTCACGTGTATAGCCATAATGCTCGAGGGCGGAAGCATTGACATCAATATATTTCTGCGTTGATTTTTCAACGACCCACATTGGAACCGGGTTGTTTTCGAAAAGCAGCCGAAAAGAATCAGACGCAATCTTGTCGGCAGTAATGTCGGTTCTCACACAGATCTTCTTGCCATCGGATGTATGGTGTTGGTCATAACGGATCCAACAACCATCCTCGGGTCTTTGTTCTAAAATTGTACCATCCTGATTGTGGTGATGGAGCCAGGTCGCAATATATCTTTCGTTTTCGACCAGGCCCGTTTCCGCGTGGCCGGATTGGCCCTGTAATACCCTGCGGATCAATGTCTCATAGCTAAGTCCTGGTTCAAGAAGGCCAGCCACGGCTGGAAACATCCGCTCATAGTTTTTGTTCCATAGTACAAGATTGTTCTGGGCATCCATGAGAACAATAGCTTGAGGTAGACATTCTATCACCTCTCTAAGTTCCGCACGGTCTGAAACAGCGTTTTGTCGGGCCAATTCTAGCGATGCAACAGTCTCATGTAGTTCGAATTGAGTTTTTTTTAGTTCCATTCTATCGATGGTGATGCTTGCGAGTCTATTCAGGGTTTTTTTCTGTTGCTCTGTGATCCCCCGAGATACGACGTCGGCAACCGCTAGGGTACCCATGGCAAATCCGTCAGCATCTCTAAGCGTAATGCCTGCATAAAACCGGATATGATGGGATCCCGTCACCATCGGGTTGCCCGCAAACCTGTCGTCTAGCGTTGCATCCGGTACGACCATGACACCATTGCCCTTCAGGGTGTGGTCACAAAAGCTGATGGAGCGGGGAACTTCGTCGATATCAATGCCGATTTTGGACTTGAACCAATTGCAATGTGCCTCGGTGGTGCACAGAAATGCGATCGGTGCGCCGAACAAATCTGCCAACAACACTACTATGTCGTCAAAGGCTGGTTCTGGTGCAGTTCGCGAAATTTGATACCGATCTAGTCGGCGAAGCCTTTCTTGTTCGGCATCATCAAAATGACGATTGTCGTGCATGGATTTGCTCCAGCTCCATAATTAAATGCAAGCCAAGCATTCCC
>JANMPF010000437.1:0-1904 GCA_031369725.1 Rhodobiaceae bacterium
TGAAAATGGCGTGATCGCCATTGGTTCTGGCGGCAACTATGCACTTGCGGCAGCGCGGGCCCTGCTTGATACGGACATGGACGCTGAGGCCATCGCCCGCAAGGCCATGAAAATTGCGGCGGAGATCTGTGTCTATACCAACGGCAACGTAACGCTTGAAAGCCTGTAATGACTGATTTTACGCCCCGCGAAATTGTATCGGAACTTGATCGTTATATTGTCGGCCAGGACGAGGCCAAGAAAGCAGTCGCGGTCGCACTGCGCAACCGCTGGCGGCGCAAGCAATTGACCGGCGTGATGCGCGAGGAGGTCAGCCCCAAAAATATCCTGATGATAGGCCCAACCGGCGTTGGCAAAACCGAAATTGCGCGGCGTTTGGCCAAGCTTGCCAATGCGCCATTTCTTAAAGTCGAGGCCACAAAGTTTACTGAAGTTGGTTACGTTGGCCGCGATGTCGACCAGATCATCCGCGATCTCCTCGAAGCCGGCATCGGCATGGTGAAGGTGGCAAGGCGCAAAGATGTGGAAGCGCAGGCGCATTTGAATGCCGAGGGGCGCGTGCTGGAAGCGCTGGTGGGTGCCAACGCATCCGACACCACCAAGGAAAGCTTCCGCAAGAAACTTCGCGCCAACACTCTGGATGACAAGGAAATTGAAATCCAGGTCTCTGATACGGGTGGTGGCTCGTTTGATATTCCAGGCATGCCCGGAGGCTCGGCAAGTGTGATCAATTTGTCGGACATGATGGGCAAGGCCTTCGGCAACCGCACCAAGTCGCGCCGCATGAGTGTGAAGGCCAGCTACGAAGTGTTGATCGCCGAGGAAAGCGACAAGCTGCTGGACCAGGACCAGATCACCTCCGAAGCCATCGATGCGGTTGAAAACAACGGCATTGTGTTTCTCGACGAAATTGACAAGATTTGCGCCCGCTCGGAGCGGCAAGGCGGCGATGTCAGCCGCGAAGGCGTACAGCGCGACCTGTTGCCGCTCATCGAAGGCACCACGGTTTCCACCAAATACGGCCCGGTGAAAACCGACCACATCCTGTTCATCGCGAGTGGTGCATTCCACCTTGCCAAACCATCGGACCTGTTGCCGGAATTGCAGGGCCGCCTGCCGATCAGGGTTGAATTGAAAGCCCTGGGCCGCGACGATTTGCGCCGCGTCCTGACAGAGCCTGAATCCAGCCTCATCAAGCAATACAAGGCGCTGCTCGGCACCGAAGGCATAGCACTTGATTTCACCGATGATGGGGTCACGGCAATCGCCAATATCGCGGCGGAAACCAACTCTTCAATCGAAAACATCGGCGCAAGGCGTCTGCACACAGTGCTGGAGCGGGTACTGGATGAAGTGAGCTACACAGCGACGGATCGTTCCGGCGAAGTGGTGGTCATTGATGCAGCCTATGTGCAGAAGCATGTGGGAGATTTGGCGAAGAACGCGGACTTGTCGAAGTTTATCTTGTGAACCCGAAGTGGTTCAAAACGCGGGTTGATTCAGGGTCAGAGATATTTCGCATCGGCAAGCGAAAGGCTGACGGTCCACTGATACTGACGGCGGGCCACGGGTCGCAAGGCAGGAACGCTGCTGCTTATTGCAGCAGATCAATGTCGGCCTGGGTTACGGTGTAGGTTGCGGTGAAGGTGACTTCGTCGCCGGGTCCGAGTACGGCCCAGGTGCCGTCGTTGGGGGTGCCGTTGGATGAGTCCCCTGACGGGGCTGCATCAAGGGAAAGCACTTCGTTTGCCGGTGCGGGTGGCGTGCCATTGCCATTGAAGGTATCGCCAAGGGTGACGCTGGTGATGGTGGTGTTGCCGGTGTTCTTGACTTTGAAGGTATAGGTAATGACCGTGCCAGCAGACACAGGTCCTGCCGTGTTGGCGGATTTCACAACCGTCATT
>JANMPF010000497.1:0-3543 GCA_031369725.1 Rhodobiaceae bacterium
ACGCCAATGATCTCTCCGGCCCGCACCGTCAGCGACACATTTCTAAGAGCCATCCCTGGGTGATTTGCGGTGCATACGGTATCGAGTTCAAGCACCGGCCTGCCGGGCTTTGCGGCAGGGCGGGCTGGCGTTACAATTTCATGGCCGCACATGAGTTCGGCTATTTCCCGGGCACTTGCCGCTGCAGGCTTGGCAACTTCGCCTGCCGGTTTGCCATGCCGCAGCACGATGCAGCGTGTGGTCAGCGCCCGCACCTCATTGAGCTTGTGGGAAATGAAAATAATGCCGAGGCCCTTTGCAGCGATGGCACGCAAGGCGATAAAAAGTCCATCCACATCCGGTGGCGCCAGAACAGCAGTTGGTTCATCGAGGATCAAAAGCCTGGCACCGCGAAACAGTGCCTTGATGATTTCAAGCCGCTGCTGCTCACCAACGCCAAGTGAGGACACGAGCCTGTCAGGATCGAGTTTGAGGCCAAATTCGCGCTCGATATCTGCCAGCTTGGCACGCCCGCCTGCGAAATCCAGCTGGCCGCCAATCCCAGGCGTTCCAACCAACAGATTTTCGATAACGCTCAATCGCGGGGCCAAATGAAAGTGCTGATGCACCATGCCAATACCGAGTTTCAACGCATCGGCCGAGTTGTGAATCCGGATCGGCTTTGCATCAATAAGGATCGTACCTGTGTCGGCTGCGTAGACACCAAACAGGACGTTCATCAGCGTGGTCTTGCCAGCACCATTCTCGCCGAGCAACCCCAGGATCTCGCCCGGTGCCACTGACAAGCTGACATTATCGTTCGCAAGCACTGCGCCAAAGCGTTTTGAGATGCCACGCATCTCGATGATCGGAAGCGACATGAATGAGGACCAATGAAAACGCAACCGCCCGGCGTCTAAACCCGCTGCGGTTGCGATTGGGAAATGTTAGTCTGAGACAGGGGTATTCTCGTCAACATCAACGCGGAAGTTTCCCTCCATGATTTCGGCTTTCTTCTTCTCCACCATGTCTTTCACATCGGCAGGCAAGGTCTTGTCGAAATTATGATAGGGCGCAAGGTAGGAACCACCTTTCACCATGCGGGAGAAATCGCCATAGTCCATTGCCGTAAATACGCCAGCTTTCACCAGGGTGATGGCTTGTTTTACGGTTGGATACATATCCCACACAGGGCCGGTGATTACCGTGTCGGGGGCAAGATCTGATTGGTCTGACATGTTTGAAATTGCCAGCTTGCCCTTTTCCTTGGCCGCTTCGATAACACCAAAGCGCTCAGCATAGATAACATCAACGCCTGCATCAATTTGCGCCAATGCCGCTTCCTTGGCTTTGGGCGGATCAAAGAATGAGCCGATGAAAGCCACCTTTTTCTTTATATTCGGATTGGCTTCCCTGGCACCTGCGAAGAAAGCGTTGACCAAGCGGTTCACTTCAGGAATGCCCATGGCGGCAACGGCGCCGACAACACCTGATTTCGACATTTTTCCGGCGATGAGACCTGAGAGATAGGCTGGCTCGTGAATCCAGTTGTCAAACACGCCGAAATTGGGTTCTGCCGGTCCTGAGCCGGATCCAAAGAGGAATGCCGTCTTGGGGAACTGTTTGGCGGTGTGGCGGGATTCGCGTTCGGCCGCAAATGCGTCACCAAATACCAGCTTGTAACCACCCTTGGCATATTCGGCCATGACACGGCTGAAATCGGCAGCCTGAACTTTTTCTGACCACTTGTAGTCGATGCCGAGTTCCTTGACCGCTTTCAGCAGGGCGACATGAATTTGGTTGTCCCAAGGCTCTTCAATCGGGGTGGCAAAAATTGAAGCCACTTTCATTTTGCCAGCAGCGGTTGCACCGCCTGGAAAAAATCCTGCGCCAGCAATGGCAGTCGCTGCCCCGAGCACAGAACGGCGCGACCAAGTCTGCTTCAAATTTGAATTTATTGACATTGATACCTCCTCCTGCGCCCTGTTGTTGGAGACGAATGAAAGGTTGCGCAGTTTTCCCTCAGGGCCGAATTTAGACCAAATGGTATGGAAGTCTAGCAGGTTTGGCCAAACGGCACCGCGAAGCAGTCACAGAGCCACCCCGCCTCGCGGGGTACTCTGTGACCGTTGTGTTGACGGCGCGTAAAGAACTATCGTTTCAGTAGGCCCGTAACAGCTTGAAGGGCTGCCAATGTGCAGTCACCGGTTGGTTTTACTCGCAACAACTATGGCTTCGCAACGCATGGGAACCATTCACTTAGCCGGTTTTGGCCCGCAACTTCAGCCAGGTCGCGTGCACGTCCTGTGTCACTTGTCCCCACTCGCTTGCAGCAACATCCCAATTGACGATCACGCCCGGTGCACTGGCTGTCGTGCCAGTGGCGACCGTCGAAGTCGCCATGGAATCGTGAACGTAAACAACGGTTATGGTCAGCAAGCAGCCGAGAATCATTCCCACAAAAGTTCGCATGATGATCGTCCTCCTGAGTTGATAACGCGGGCCAAGCCGGTTAGGTTCCACGCAGCTTGCGGCAAAGGCATATTTTGCAATCCACGGCCCTGGACTTTCTCCAACCCTTCGCCCGTGCTATTGACAATTGCGGGTTTGGTTAGGTGCGTAAACAAATGAAAACTCTGCTGGTCGTTTTAATCTTTTTGATGGCATCGCCTGCCACATCTTTCGCAGGCTTGTTCGGCCGCGCCGAACGTCCGGTACCGGGGGTTGGCGGCGTGGCAATTGAAGTCGCACCTGACTGGAAAATTGTCTGTTTTGGCGAAGGTGAGGATGTCTTTGGTGAGGCCACAACTCACAAGCATTGCCGCGTTGAAAAGGATGACTTCCACGCCATTGCCATTGTAACTTCGAGGGGTATCTCAATTCCGCTTCGCTCAGCAAACACCCCGTGTAGAAGCGTGTCAGGCAAAATAACTGTTGATGGCCACAATGTTGAGAAAAAGCCGCTGCGAGAAGAGATTGTTGCAATGTCCAAGGGACATTTATTTGCGCGAACTTATCAAACACCCTGGCCTGAATGCGCCAAACTATTCGAGTACACCAACCTGGCTGGATTTCCCGCCGCGCTCTCCCGTCTCAAAATGCGGTGGCGGCAATTCAAGTGATGCCGCGCCTTCTGGTCAAATGGCTGCAGGCCTTCATCGAATGGTGGAGAAAAAACCATAAAAAGGCGCGCGCGACCGCCACTGTCCGTCATTCTACTTCGTCATTCCTGCACACGCCCACCCCAACTCGTCATTCCGGCTAGTTCAAATTTTTCCTTCTCCCCTCGAGGGAGAAGAGCCTGCCCCGTACTTGATACGGGGTCCGGCAACGGCTCGCAGTTTTTACAAAACTGCTGGGATGAGGGGGAGGTGCAAGATAGAGCGGAGTCCATTGAACCATACCCCTCACCTTCCGCTTCGCTCCCTCCTCTCCCTCAGGGGGAGAGGAAAAATAATTTGCACATGTCACTTTATTCCTTGACATCATACGGTGGCTCTGATGGGATGACAGTGTTTGTCAGCCACCTGGTATTCTTGGCAGCAGATAGATTTCGGCGTCATT
>JANMPF010000528.1:0-4227 GCA_031369725.1 Rhodobiaceae bacterium
GGGCAATCCACCGCGCGCGGCACCACCAGCGTGAGGGGTCCCGGCCAAAACGCCTTTGCCAGTTTGCGGGCATCATCAGAAAAATTCCCCAGCTCAAATGCTGCCTGTGTTTCAGCCACATGCGAAATCAGCGGATTGAAACTGGGCCGCCCCTTGGCCGCATAGAGGCGTGCCACGGCAGCGTCATTGGTGGCATCCGCACCCAGCCCGTAAACCGTCTCCGTCGGAAATGCCACCAGTTGCCCGCGCCTTAACGCATCGGCCCCCACAAATATTTCATTGGAAATGTCCATCACAGGCGCTCTATAGCAGGGCAATGAGTACTCTTCTATACACCCATCCCGCGTCTCTTAACCATCTCACGCCTGAAGGCCATCCAGAACGGGTTGACCGGATCAAAGCGATCAACAAAATTCTGGATGCCCCCCACTTTGCTGAATTGAAGCGGCAATTGGCACCCCTTGCAAAGGAAGAAGATATCCTCCTCGCCCACACCGAAGAACACCTGCGCCACATCCTTTCCATGTCACCAGAGGAGGGACTGGAATATGTGGATCCAGACACCGTGATGTCACCCGGTTCCCTCGAAGCAGCACTCCGCGCCGTAGGAGCCGCCACCGCTGCTGTTGATGCCGTGTTCACCGGCCGTGCCGACAATGCCTTTTGTGCGCTGCGCCCGCCGGGTCATCACGCGGAATCACGCAAACCCATGGGCTTCTGCCTGTTCAACCAGGTTGCCATCGCTGCCCACTATGCCAGGGCCCGTTATAGTGCTGAGCGCGTGGCGGTGGTCGATTTCGACGTGCATCACGGCAATGGCACACAGGAAATTTTCTGGTCAGACCCCAATATGTTCTATGGTTCAACCCACCAAATGCCGCTCTACCCCGGAACCGGTGCCAGCAATGAGACGGGCGTTGGTAATATTTTCAATGCGCCGTTGAGGGCTGGTGACGGCAGCACCCATTTCCGCGCTGCCATGCGGACCATCATTCTGCCAGCACTGGATGATTTTGCACCTGACCTTGTGTTGATCTCCGCAGGCTTTGATGCCCACCATGCCGACCCGCTTGGCAGCCTGCAGCTCGGTGAAGAGGATTTCGCCTGGGCAACCCTCGAACTCATGGGTGCAGCCGATGCCCATGCCGAGGGCCGCGTTGTGTCTGTTCTCGAAGGCGGCTATGATTTGCAAGGGCTGGCGGCCTCTGTTGCCATACATGTGCAGGCCCTGATGCGTGGCACTGCCGCCATGGATTTTGAAGATGAAGACGAGGATGAATATTGATGGCCACGGAATTTCCAGACATTGCAGCATTGCCCTTTGAAAAGGCCTTGGCCCAACTTGAGGAGATTGTCTCAAAATTGGAATCCGGCAAGGTTGACCTTGATCAGTCAATCGCCATTTATGAGCGCGGTGATGCCTTGAAGAAGCATTGCGAAAAGCAATTGAAGGAAGCTGAAGCCCGCATCGAGAAGATCACCTTGCGGCCCGACGGCAAGCCTTCCGGCACCGAACCCCTGGACGTTGAGTGACGCGACTTCGCCTTGATGAGGTGTTGATCAAGCGCGGCTTCTATGCCTCGCGTTCGCGCGCGCGTGACGCCGTGTTGCGCGGCACGGTGCGGGTGGATGGAATTCTTGCGGTAAAGCCCGCGCAGAATTCCGCCCATGACGCCCACATCGAAATCATCGATGCAGCCCAAAAATATGTCTCCCGCTCTGCCCTTAAACTCAAGCACGCGCTGGAATATTTCAAGATTGATGTGACAGGCCTGAACGGCCTTGACATCGGCGCATCCACCGGCGGTTTCACGCAAGTTTTATTGGAGCAGGGCGCTGCCCATGTGACAGCTATCGACGTAGGCCACGGCCAGTTCGTGGCATGGCTGAAATCCCGTGATCGGGTGACCTCAATCGAGGGCCTCAACTCCCGTGATCTCACCGCCGGGCACTTGGCACATGCCGTTGGCATTATCGTTTGTGATGTAAGTTTCATCTCTTTGAAACTGGCATTGCCGGCCGCCCTCAACCTCGTTGAACGCGGCACCCACCTCGTAGCCCTTGTGAAACCACAGTTTGAAGCTGGCCGCGAGATGGTTGGCCGCAGCGGCCTGGTCACCGACCCCGCCGAGCACAACCGCGTGTGCAATGAAATCACCGCATTTCTCGAAGATCAAAACTGGGAAGTCATTGGCCTCACGCCATCATCCATCGAAGGCGGTGACGGAAATCAGGAATTCTTGGTTGCCGCCGTAAAGCGTTAACCCAGCGCCTGTTCCAAATCCGCAATCAAATCCATTACATCTTCAATGCCAATCGAAAATCGGATGAGGTTTTCCGGCACAATGGAATTTGGCCCTTCAACCGACTTGCGATGCTCTGCGAGGCTTTCGACCCCACCCAGCGAAGTGGCAGGTGTGAACACTTTCAGGCGTCCCGCAACCTTTCGGGTTTCCGCCTCATTGCCTTTCACCAGAATGGATAACATGCCACCAAAGCCACCCACCATCTGCCGCTTGGCAATTTTATGCTGCGGGTGGCTTTCAAGGCCGGGGTAGAGAACACTTTGAAGCCGCCCATGCTTTTCAAAATGCTTGGCCAATGTCAGCGCATTGCGCGAAGCCTGTTCAACCCGCAAGAACAGGGTGCGAAGCCCGCGGATGAGCAGATAGGCTTCAAAACTTCCAAGCGTGGCTCCAAGCCCCACCTGTGCATCCTTGACTGCATCCCAGCGCATGCTGGCAAACCGCGCCGTCAGAACGCCAGCGGTCACATCACTATGCCCGTTCAGGTATTTGGTGGCAGAATGGAATGAAATGTCAGCACCCAGGGAGAGCGGCCTGGTGATCACAGGTGGCGCGCAAGTTGAGTCAACCACAAGAATGGCACCCGCAACGTGCGCCAGATCAGCAGCAGCCTTGATATCAACGACGTCCCATGTGGGATTAACGGGAGATTCCACCCATACCATTGCGGTCTTGCCAGGGATAATGGCTCGGGCCAGGCTATCAGGATTGCTGGCTTCAAAAAAATCAATGCCAATGCCGCGCATGGTCTGCTGGCGCAGCATCCAGCTTTTAACACCATGATACATGACGGTGGGCGCTGCAATGCGCATGCCGGTTTTCACCGTTTCAATCAATGCCGTAGCTGCCCCCATGCCGGAAGCAAAAAGCCGCGTTTCGAAGCCTTCCTCCAACGCGCAGATCAGGCCTTCCGCATGTTCCACCGTAGGCGAGCCGTTGCGGCCATAGATGTATTTGCCAACCAGGCTGTAATCCTCTTTACGCGCAAATGTGGTGGAGGGTTGAATGGCGGGAACTATTGCACCCGTTTCGGCATCAATGAAATGACCGGCCTGTACGATGCGTGTGCGAATGGATGGCTTGGAGTTGGAACCGTCAGACATGCTGTCCGCCGTTGATGTGGAGTTCCGCCCCCGTCACATAGCTCGAACTGTCCGTACACAGAAAGTATATGGCCTTGGCCACTTCTTCGGGCTGCCCCAGGCGCCGTTGCGGAATTTGCGGAATGATTTTTTCAGTTCCAGGTGACAGGATGGAAGTTTCAATCTCGCCTGGTGAAATTGAATTCACCCGCACGCCCAAAGGCCCAAAGTCCGCCGCCATCTCACGTGTGAGGGAAGCCAATGCTGCCTTCGATGTGGAATAAGCTGCTCCGGCGAAGGGATGCACGCGCGAACCCGCAATGGAAGTGACATTCACCACAGCACCTTTGGCTGCATTGAGCTCATCAATAAGTCCGCGCGCCAACATGATGGGGGCAAAGAAGTTCACCTGGAAAACCGTTTTCCAGTCCGCTTCTTCGGTTTCAATCGTGTTGAGCCTGCCACCACCCGGATTCTTCGGGCTGATCGCCGCATTGTTCACCAAGGCAAATAACTTTGACCCCTGTGCCTTCAATTTTTCTTTCATCAACAATATCGCCAGTGCGGTATCAACCGAATCAGCGAGATCAACCTGAATATGGTCATCGGGCCCCGCATCCCACGGGCAATCCTCCGGGAAGGGATGCCGCGAGCAGGAAATCACCCGCCAACCCGCAGTAGAAAAGCGCTTGACGGTCGCATGCCCAATGCCCCGTGAGGCACCTGTGAGAATGAGGGTCTTGCGTTCGGAGTCGAGAACCTGGGTCATGAAAAGTCTATACTACTTCCTTGAGTGTGCCTTTGGCATAACGATGCAAAATTGATGATACGAGTGTCTG
>JANMPF010000557.1:0-7061 GCA_031369725.1 Rhodobiaceae bacterium
CATGATGGGTCTGGTTGGCCGTCTCGGCAAGGTTCTGGGCCCCCGCGGCATGATGCCCAACCCCAAGGTTGGCACCGTCACCATGGACATCACCGCAGCTGTGAAAGCTGCCAAGGGCGGTGCGGTTGAGTTCCGGGTTGAAAAATCCGGCATCGTTCAGGCCGGCATTGGCAAGGCAAGTTTCAGCGAAGAGCAAATCGTTGGCAATATCCGTGCCTTTGTTGAGGCGGTGAACAAGCAGAAGCCAACCGGCTCGAAGGGAACTTTCCTCAAGAAAGTTTCTATTTCGTCCACCATGGGGCCTGGTTTGAAGCTCGATTTGAGCAGCGTTTCGGCTGCCTAACACCCGTTTCCCCTTGAAGCTTGCGAAAGCAATTTCAAGGGGTTAGCCAGAGTTTCTATAACTCTGGTTCGACCTGTCCGAGATTGCTGGCGTGGGGCCTGTTCCCACTTAAATCGCCAAGCCAGCATGAGATGGGTGTCAAAATTGAATTGGGATCACCATATAGGGTGGTTCTTACGTCGGTTTAGACCTCAAGGACCTGACCTTCGGCAACGAAGTAAGGGGACAGGCAAGTGAGCGCTGCAAAGAGCCTCGCCTGCTTCATGTGGGTGACGTTCGAGCGGCTAGTCCAACGACCAGGCACAATTTCGTGCTTGGTCAAAAAGGAGAGAGCAAAGTGGAAAGAGCTGAAAAAACAGAGCTCGTCTCAACGCTCAACGCAGTGTTCAAAAGCACCAGCGTTATCGTTGTGGCCCACAACAAGGGACTGACGGTCAACCAGATCAATGATCTGAGAGGCAAAATGTCCCTGGCGGGAGCAACCATCAAGGTTGCCAAAAACCGTCTCGCAAAGCTTGCTCTGGATGGCACTGACGCAACCGGGATCAAGGGCCTGTTCACAGGTCCCACGATGATAGCTTACGCTAAAGATCCCGTATCGGCTCCAAAAGTTGCCGCAGACTTTGCCAAGATCAACGACAAGTTCGTTGTGCTTGGCGGGGCGCTTGGCAAAACCATTTTGGATGCTGCTGCTGTCAAGGCTCTCGCGGAACTGCCTTCTCTTGACCAGTTGAGGGCAAAGATCATTGGCACAATCCAGACTCCAGCTACCCGCATTGCAGGTATTCTGGCAGCTCCTGGCGGCCAGATCGCACGCGTGATCAACGCCTACGCCACCAAAGACAAGGCTGCATGACGGCCTGCCTGACCATTGTTGTTATAAACCGACTTAATAGAAGAGAGAAAATAAAATGGCTGATCTCAGCAAAATCGTAGACGACCTTTCGAGCCTCACGGTTCTGGAAGCTGCCGAACTTTCAAAGATGCTTGAAGAAAAGTGGGGCGTATCGGCTGCCGCTCCAGCAGCTGCAGCTGCGGCTGCCGGACCTGCTGCTGCCGCGGTTGAAGAGAAGACCGAATTTACGGTCATGCTCACCGCTATTGGCGACAAGAAGATCGAAGTGATCAAGGAAGTTCGTGCCATCACCGGCCTTGGCCTCAAGGAAGCCAAGGATCTCGTTGAAGCAGCTCCGAAGGCCGTGAAGGAAGGCATCAACAAGGCAGATGCCGAGGCCGCCAAGAAAAAGCTCGAAGCGGCTGGTGCCAAGGTTGAGTTGAAGTAATTGAGTTCTTTCCTGCAGCGCCCGACAATCAGTCAGGCGCTGCAGGAAGTTAGTAAGATATGAGTTTGCCAGACGGCTTATCTGAGGTTCCTTGAAAAAAGAACCTGAGGCAAGCCGTCTTAATCGCTTGGAAAAGTTAGACTGACAAGGAAATCACATGGCTGAGACACATACGGTCGCAAGTCGGAAACGCATCCGCAAAGTATTCGGCAAGGGCATTGAAGTTGCCGTGATGCCGAACCTCATTGAGGTGCAAAAGGAATCTTACGATCAGTTTCTTCAGGTCAAGGAACCGCCAGGCGGACGGGTGAACGAGGGCTTGCAAGCGGTGTTCAAATCCGTATTCCCGATCACCGATTTTTCGGGCCAGGCGGTTATTGAATTCGTGCGCTATGAATTTGAGCAGCCGAAGTTTGACGTTGATGAATGCCAACAGCGGGGCATGACTTTTGCTGCCCCTTTCAAGGTGACGCTGCGCCTCATCGTGTTTGAAATCGATCCCGACACGCAGGCCAAATCGGTCAAGGACATCAAGGAGCAGGATGTTTACATGGGCGACATTCCGCTCATGACATCCAACGGCACGTTCGTTGTGAATGGCACCGAGCGGGTTATTGTTTCGCAGATGCACCGTTCGCCTGGCGTGTTCTTCGACCATGACAAGGGCAAGAGCCACTCTTCCGGCAAGCTTCTGTTTGCCGCCCGCATTATTCCTTACCGCGGTTCATGGCTCGACTTTGAATTCGACCCCAAGGACATTGTGTTTGCGCGCATCGACCGGCGCCGCAAGCTGGCGATTACCACTTTGCTCTATGCACTTGGCATGAGCAGCGAAGAAATCCTGCACGAGTTCTACAAGTCGGTTGAATACAGCCACACCAAAGACGGCTGGAAAACGCCATTCGTGGTTGACCGTTACAAGGGCATCAAGCCTACGGTTGACCTGATTGACGCCAAGAGCAAGGCTGTCGTGGTTGAAGCCGGCAAAAAGATAACACCGCGTCTTGCCAAGAAGATTGCAGAGGACGGCACCAAGGATTTGCTGGTGCGCGATGAAGACCTGTTTGGCCGCTACCTGGCCGATGAACTGGTGAATGAGAAGACCGGTGAAATTTTCGCCGAAGCAGGCGATGAGATTGATGAAAAGGTTCTGGAAACCCTGAAGACAGCCGGTTATGCCAAGCTCAACCTGCTCGATATCGACCATATCAACACCGGTGCCTACATCCGCAACACATTGAAAGCCGACAAGGTTGAAAGCTATGAGCAGGCGCTCATTGAAATCTACCGCGTGATGCGCCCTGGTGAACCACCGACGCGTGAATCGGCGGAAGGCCTGTTCAACGGCCTGTTCTTTGATTCAGAGCGTTATGACCTGTCAGCGGTTGGCCGCGTGAAAATGAACATGCGTTTGGAGCTTGATGTTCCAGACACCATGCGGGTTCTGCGCAAGGAAGACGTGTTAGCCGTTATCAAGACCCTGTGCGAATTGCGCGATGGCAAGGGCGAAGTTGACGACATTGACCATCTTGGCAACCGCCGTGTGCGTTCGGTTGGTGAATTGATGGAGAATCAATACCGCCTCGGGCTGGTTCGCATGGAGCGTGCCATCAAGGAGCGCATGTCATCGGTTGATATTGATACAGTCATGCCGCATGACCTGATCAACGCCAAGCCTGCCGCTGCAGCAGTTCGCGAGTTCTTCGGATCGTCGCAGCTTTCGCAGTTCATGGACCAGACCAATCCATTGTCAGAGATCACGCACAAGCGGCGTCTCTCGGCATTGGGACCTGGCGGCCTGACGCGCGAGCGCGCCGGTTTTGAAGTGCGTGACGTGCATCCAACCCATTATGGCCGCATCTGCCCGATTGAAACGCCGGAAGGTCCGAATATCGGTCTTATCAACTCACTGGCGACCTATGCCCGCGTGAACAAGTATGGCTTTATCGAAACGCCGTACCGCACCGTGAGCCACGGCAAGGTATCCAAGGACGTGGTTTACCTGTCGGCCATTGAAGAGGGCAAACACTTCATCGCGCAAGCCAATGTTGAACTCACCAAGGACAATCATTTTGCCGAGGAAATGGTGATCGCGCGCAATTACGGTGACGTGTTGCCGGTTCCCGCCGACAAGATTGACTATGTGGATGTTTCACCAAAGCAGCTGGTTTCAGTTGCCGCGGCCCTCATTCCGTTCCTTGAAAACGATGACGCCAACCGGGCCCTCATGGGTTCCAACATGCAGCGCCAGGCTGTGCCATTGGTTCGCACCAATGCGCCACTGGTTGGCACGGGGATGGAATCTATTGTGGCACGTGATTCAGGTGCAGCCTTTGCCGCACGCCGCACGGGTGTGGTTGACCAGGTTGATGCCAAGCGCATTGTCATTCGCGCCACGGAAGAGACCGACCCTTCAAAGTCTGGCGTTGATATCTACACGCTTGCCAAGTTCCAACGCTCAAACCAGAACACCTGCATCAACCAGCGTCCGCTGGTTCGCGTAGGCGACCAGATCAAGCAGGGCGACATTATTGCCGACGGTCCTTCAACCGACTTGGGCGATTTGGCGCTTGGCCAGAATGTGCTGGTAGCGTTCATGCCGTGGAATGGCTACAACTTCGAAGATTCCATTCTGCTCTCAGAACGTATTGTAAAAGATGACGTGTTCACCTCCATCCACATTGAGGAATTCGATGTGATGGCGCGTGACACCAAGCTTGGACCTGAGGAAATCACCCGCGACATTCCAAACGTTGGCGAAGAGTCCCTCAAGAACCTCGATGAGGCCGGCATTGTTTACATTGGTGCTGAAGTAAAGCCGGGTGACATTCTGTGCGGCAAGATTACGCCAAAGGGTGAAAGCCCAATGACGCCGGAAGAAAAATTGCTGCGGGCGATTTTCGGCGAAAAAGCCTCTGACGTGCGTGACACGTCATTGCGTCTGCCGCCAGGCGTGGCTGGCACAGTTGTGGAAGTGCGGGTGTTCAACCGCCACGGTGTGGACAAGGACGAGCGCGCCCTGGCAATCGAACGCGAGGAAATTGAACGCCTCGCCAAGGACCGCGATGACGAACTCAAGATTCTTGACCGCAACGCCTATGGCCGCCTGCATGATTTCCTGAATGGCAAAACTGCCACGGGTGGTCCACGCGGGCACAAGATTGAAGGCAAGATCACACAGAAGAACCTGGAAGACATTCCACGTTCGCAATGGTGGAGCATTGCACTCGACAATGAAAAGTCGATTGCCGAGCTTGAAGCCATGAAGCTGCAATATGACGAAGCCAAGAAGCGCCTTGAAACACGCTTTCTCGATAAGGTCGAGAAGCTGCAGCGCGGCGATGAATTGCCCCCCGGCGTCATGAAGATGGTAAAAGTCTTTGTGGCGGTGAAGCGGAAAATCCAGCCCGGCGACAAAATGGCCGGGCGCCATGGCAACAAGGGCGTGGTTTCGCGCATTGTGCCGGTTGAAGACATGCCGTTCCTTGAAGATGGAACCCATGTTGATATCGTGCTCAACCCGCTCGGCGTGCCTTCACGCATGAACGTGGGCCAGATCCTGGAAACCCATTTGGGCTGGGCCTGTGCCGGCCTTGGCAAGCAGGTGGGCGCCATGCTCGATGCCTATCAGGAAACGCAAAAGATCAAGCCATTACGTGACGGCCTGTTCAAGATTTACGGCAAGAACGACGAGATAGATGGCCTTGATGATGCCCAGCTGGTTGAATCAGCCGAAAACCTCCGTCGGGGTGTTCCAATCGCAACACCGGTGTTTGATGGTGCTCGCGAAGAGGACATTGCAAAGATGCTGACGGATGCAGGATTGGCAACTTCCGGGCAATCCACACTTTACGACGGCAAGACCGGCGAAGTGTTCGATCGTCAGGTAACGGTTGGCTACATCTACATGCTGAAGCTTCACCATTTGGTGGACGACAAGATCCACGCACGATCCATTGGTCCATACTCGCTCGTTACCCAGCAGCCGCTGGGCGGCAAGGCGCAGTTTGGCGGCCAGCGCTTTGGCGAAATGGAAGTGTGGGCACTTGAAGCCTATGGCGCTGCCTACACGCTGCAGGAAATGCTGACAGTCAAGTCGGATGACGTTGCCGGCCGCACCAAGGTTTATGAAGCCATTGTGCGCGGTGATGACGCCTTCGAGTCAGGCATTCCAGAGAGCTTCAACGTGTTGGTAAAAGAGATGCGTTCGCTCAGTCTCAATGTGGAATTGCAAAATTCACAACAGTCATAATTCACTAGAATTCGAAAGAAGGAGCAAAGACACATGAACCAAGAGGTCATGAACGTTTTCAGCCCAGCAGTTACGGCGCAGACATTCGATCAAATCCGCATTTCGATCGCGTCACCGGAAAAGATCCTGTCGTGGTCTTTCGGTGAAATCAAGAAGCCGGAAACAATCAACTACCGCACCTTCAAGCCGGAACGCGACGGCTTGTTCTGCGCCCGCATTTTCGGGCCCGTGAAGGATTACGAATGCCTGTGCGGCAAGTACAAGCGCATGAAGTACAAGGGCATCATCTGCGAAAAATGCGGTGTGGAAGTCACACTTTCCAAGGTGCGGCGCGAACGCATGGGCCATATCGAGCTGGCAGCACCCGTTGCCCACATCTGGTTCCTCAAGTCGCTGCCATCGCGCATTTCGATGTTGCTTGACATGCAGCTGAAGGAAGTTGAGCGCGTCTTGTATTTCGAACAATACATTGTGCTTGAGCCGGGCCTTACCCCCCTCAAGCCACGCCAGACCCTGACCGAGAGTGAATATATCAAGGCCCAGGAAGACTATGGCGATGACAGCTTCACAGCATCAATCGGTGCCGAGGCGGTGCGTGAAATGCTTATGGCCATTCAGCTTGAGCAATTGCGCGACCAGCTGCGCGAAGAGCTCAAGGTTGCCACTGGCGACCTGAAGCCGAAGAAGCTTGCCAAACGCCTGAAGATTGTGGACTCGTTCATTGAATCGGGCAACCGTCCGGAGTGGATGATCCTCACGCAGGTTCCGGTCATTCCGCCTGAGCTGCGGCCTGTGGTTCCGCTGGATGGCGGCCGCTTTGCCACCTCCGACCTGAATGACCTCTACCGCCGGGTGATCAACCGCAACAACCGCCTGAAGCGGCTGATTGAGCTGCGAGCACCTGACATCATTGTGCGCAACGAAAAGCGCATGTTGCAGGAGTCGGTTGACGCCTTGTTTGACAACGGCCGGCGTGGCCGGGTGATTACAGGTGCCAACAAGCGTCCGCTCAAGTCGCTGGCTGACATGCTCAAGGGCAAGCAGGGCCGCTTCCGCCAGAACCTTTTGGGCAAGCGCGTGGACTATTCAGGCCGCTCGGTTATTGTTGTCGGCCCGGAATTGAAGCTGCACCAGTGTGGATTGCCAAAGAAGATGGCGCTCGAACTGTTCAAGCCGTTCATTT
>JANMPF010000564.1:0-3889 GCA_031369725.1 Rhodobiaceae bacterium
GCACAAGCCATGGGACTGAATGTGGCGGGTGTTGATCTCCTGCGCTCAAACCGCGGTCCCCTGGTGATGGAAGTGAACTCCTCGCCCGGTCTTGAAGGCATTGAAAAAACCACCAGCGTGGATGTTGCAAAATCCATTGTCGTGTTTCTTGAAAAAAACGCCAAGCCCGGCAAAACAAGAACCCGGGGGCAAGGATGACACCGTTCACAATCGGGGCATTTTCCATTGCGGCAGGCACGCGGCAAACCATCGAGTTGCCGGTAAGTGTTTTGGCCAACCATACGCCAATCAGCCTTCCGGTGCATGTGATCAACGGGGCAAGGCCTGGACCTACATTTTTTATTTCTGCTGTGGTGCACGGCGATGAGATTCTGGGCGTGGAAATTGTGCGGCGCGTGGTGCGCCACCCTGCCCTCAAGGATCTTGCCGGAACACTTCTGGCGGTTCCCATTGTCAACGCGTTTGGATTTCTCAACCACTCGCGTTACATGCCAGACAGGCGCGATCTCAACCGCTCGTTCCCGGGTTCAGACCGGGGATCGCTGGCCAGCCTTTTGGCGGATTTGTTCATGAAGGAAGTGGTGTTGCGGGCGCAGTACGGCATTGACCTGCACACCGCAGCGTTGCACCGTTCAAACCTGCCGCAAATTCGCATCGCGCCTGACCAGCCCGAACTGTTGAGCCTTGCCAAACAATTCGCCGCGCCTGTGATTCTGGTCTCCAAACTGCGCGATGGCACGTTGCGCCAGTGCGCGCGCGACAATGGTGTAAACGTTTTGCTTTATGAAGCTGGCGAAGCCTTGCGGTTTGACGAGACTGCCATTGCGACCGGTGTTTCGGGCATCCTGAATGTGATGGCTTCACTAAAAATGATTGTTCAAAAGGCAACGGCCAGAACCCCATCAGCCATTTCCAAGTCAAGCTCCTGGCTTCGCGCACCCGAAGGCGGCATATTGCGGAGCTCAGTTGAAATCGGGGCACATATTTCCAAGGGTGAAACCATTGGTGAAATTTCAAGCCCGCTGGGCGAGCAGAGTGCCGCTATAATCGCCGATGACGAAGGCATCATCGTGGGCCGCACCAATCTTCCCGTCGTCAACCGTGGCGACGCGCTGTTTCACGTGGCCCGCATGAAAAAATCCGACATGGCCCAAACGCCATTGTTTGATGAGGACGAGATTATTTAGCGTCGCGTAAGTGGTGAATTCAGAAAAATGTCCCTTCTCCCCTCGAGGGAGAAGGTCCGGCGAAGCCGGGGATGAGGGGGCCTTTCCGGCAATATAATAATTCTCGTCAAACATACCCCTCACCCGTCGCGTTCCGCGCCACCCTCTCCCTCAAGGGGAGAGGGAAGAATGGTAACTACTTCCGCGTAAGCCCACCCAGAATTCCGCGCACCAGCGCATTGCCGATTGACCTTGCAACGGTGGTTCCCAATTGGCGGCCAACACTGCCAGCGACACCCTTTACAAAACGGTCGGTGGCCGATTGGGGTTCGCGGCGGGCGGCAGACGATGCCTGCTTTTCAGTTTTTGCGGCGGCCTTGTCTTCCTGTGCCTGTTGATCAGCTTCGGCTTTCGCGCCTGCCTTCTTCTGCAATTTCTCGTAGGCCGACTCCCGATCGACGGCCTCTTCGTATTCGCCAAAGACCGGGGAGTTCTTGATGGCTTTCTGGCGCTCCTCTGGCGTAATTGGGCCCATGCGGCCAGATGGCGGGCGAACGAGGGTGCGGCCCACCATGGAGGGAACACCTTTAAGGTCAAGGGTTGAAACCAGTGCCTCGCCCTTGCCCAATTCGGTGATGACCTTTTCTGTATCAAATTTCGGATTGGCGCGGAACGTTGTGGCGGCCGCCTTTACGGCCTTTTGGTCACGCGGCGTATAGGCGCGCAAGGCATGCTGCACACGGTTGCCCATTTGCTCCAGCACGCTGTCTGGAATGTCCAAAGGATTCTGGGTGACAAAATAAACGCCTACACCTTTTGAGCGGATGAGTTTTACGGTTTGGATGATTTTCTGCAGCAGGCCCGGAGTTGCATCCGCAAACAGCAAATGGGCTTCATCGAAGAAGAACACCAGCTTTGGCTTGGCGGGGTCGCCCACTTCCGGCATGATTTCAAACAGATCGGAGAGCAGCCAGAGCAGAAATGTTGCATAGAGCTGGGGTGATTGCATGAGTTTGTCAGCGGCCAGAATATTCATGTAGCCGCGCCCGTCGCGCGTCGTGCGCATCAGGTCCTTGATATCGAGGGCCGGCTCGCCAAAGAATTTATTGCCGCCCTGCTCTTCAATCACCACGAGACGGCGCTGGATGGAGCCAATGGTTGGCGATGTGACGTTGCCATACTCTGTGGTGATTTCCTTGCCGCGGTCAGCCAAATCCGACAGCAGGGCACGCAAGTCCTTGAGATCGAGCAGTGCCAGTCCTTCCTTGTCGGCAAGCTTGAAGGCGATGTTCAATGCACCCTCTTGAGCTTCAGTGAGCCCCATGATGCGCGACAGCATCAGCGGGCCCATTTCGGTGACGGTGGTTCGAATGGGATGGCCCAGCTCGCCGAAGAGATCCCAGAAAATTGTGGGGGTGGCTTCGAATCCGTAATCGGTGTAGCCGATTTTCCTGGCGCGCTCGGTGAGGAAATCCTGCGCCGTGCCTTCCTGGGAAATACCGGAAAGATCGCCTTTCACGTCGGCAGCAAAAACCGGAACGCCCATTTTGCAGAAGCTTTCCGCCATGATTTGCAAGGTGACTGTTTTGCCGGTACCGGTGGCGCCCGTCACCAGCCCGTGACGGTTGGCCATTGCCAAAAACAGTTCTTCGCGCTTATCGCTTTGGCCCACAAAAATTGCAGTGTCGCTCATGATAATCCTTATCCCCGGAAAAACTGCTAATAGGGGTTCCCATTACCATAATTTTGGGATCAATTGACAGTGCAGAATTGCGGGGTAGCATTGACTGATGAATGATTTTCCACAGGCCACTTTGGAGATGTGGCGCGCCCGCGTTGGTGATCCGGAAAAGCTGGCGAGCTTCACCAAAGATGGCATTCGCATTGAGCCGCTCTACCAGCGGATCGCTGCGGCGCGGGCTGACAAGGCCGGTCACGGACCATGGCATATCATGCAGAGGGTCGACCATCCCGACGCAGCACGTGCCAACGCACAGGTTTTGGATGACCTGGAAAATGGTGCGCATGGCCTGGCGATTGCCAGAGGGTTTGATGGGCTGCTTCTTGAGGGCGTGGCGCTGCATGCCATTCACGTTCGGCTTGAAGGGGGTTGGGCACTTGCCAAGGCATTTGCAGGTTATGTGGCGCAGCAGCCGATTGATCCCGCACGGCTGCATGTTTCGTTTGGATTGAAGGACGCGGTATTGGCGAAGGATTTTCTGGCGCAGGGTTTCAACGGGCCGTTCATGGATGCTGACGGGCGGGTGTTTCACAATCAGGGAGCAACCGAAGCACAGGAATTGGCGTGCGTTGTTTCAGAGCTCGCTGGTGGTTTAAGAAAAGCAGTGCCAACAGCGGCAACACTTGCTGCCAACCAGGACATGTTCATGACGCTGGCCAAATTTCGCGCCATCAGGCTTTTATGGGCGCGCATGTTAGAGGCAAGCGGCTTGCCGTTTCAGGCCTTGCAGGTTCACGGCGAGACGTCATCGCGGATGATGGCAAGGCTTGACCCGCACACCAATATACGGCGTGCAACGGCCGCGGTTTTTGGTGCGGCACTTGGCGGGACTGATTCATTCACGGTGCTGCCGTTTTCTTTTGCGCAGGGATTGCCCAACCGCTTGGCGCGGCGCATGGCGCGCAATACGCAACTTATTCTGCAGGAAGAGGCCCAGCTGTGGCGGGTTGCCGATGCTGCATCTGGGGCGGGCCATGTGGAG
>JANMPF010000598.1:0-2353 GCA_031369725.1 Rhodobiaceae bacterium
CGAATGCCGTGCGGGGCGAGGTAGATTGATGTGGCGCGCGTGAGTTGCGAAACGCCACCCTTGGCGATGCAGTAACTCACGATTGTCGGGATGGCGAGCGTGTCGTTCACCGACGACATGTTGATGATGGCACCCGCGGGCTTGCCGGCTGCCACTTGCGCCACCATCTCGCGGGCACAGGCCTGCAACATGAGAAATGAACCCTTGAGATTGATATCGATCACCTTGTCGTAATCGGCCTCGCTGATGTCGAGGAAATCGCCACTGATGCTGATGGCGGCGTTGTTCATTAAAATATCAATTGTGCCGAATTGCTCTATGACCGCGGCAACCGTTGCATTTACGTCACTGGACTTTGAAACGTCGCAGTGCAGGTAAGTGGCGCCCAAGCGCCTGGCTTGTGCCTTGCCAGCATCATCCAGCACGTCAGTGATCACAACACGTGCACCCTCGCTTGCGAAACGTTCAGCACAAGCCAGGCCTATGCCGCGGGCAGCACCAGTTATGATGGCGACTTGGTTTTTGAGTTTCATGGAGGTTTCCTAGTGGGCGTGGAAATTACCAGTGTCAGATTCCAGTGCACTGGAAGCAACCGTCAAATGGCGGGGGCGGGTTAATGCAAAAAGCGCGGATTCAACCACGTCGCGGTTGGTGGGCCAGGATGTCTTGTCTGGCACGGCATCCCATGCGGTTGCATTGAGTGGGGAAATATCGAGGATGTTTGGCGGGTATATGGCACTTACCCGCACGGTTCGACCGCGCAGTTCCTGGCGCAGCGCGTCGGTCATTCCGGCCTGACCATGCTTGGAGGCAATATAGGCAACACTTGCACCTTGCATGGACACATTGTGCATGCCGCTGATCGAAACGATGTTCAGGATATCGCCAGCGCCGGATTTTTCGAGAAGCGGCAACAGTCCGCGCGTGAACAGCAGAGTGCCGGTCACATTGCCAGTGATGGTGTTGGCGATGGAATAGGCATCATGACTGGTCATGGAGCCGGGAAGCCACGATGCCCCGTTATTGATGAGAATGTCGAGCGGCGTGCCGTTATCGCGCATTTTCTTGGCGGTGAGGGTAACCTGGCTGACGTCGGCCAAATCAATGTGCAATGTTTCAGGGCGTTTGCCAACCCTCAGCTTGATTGACTCGGCCAGCGAAGTGAGGTTTTCCACATTGCGGCCAGTGAGAATGACTTCTGCACCCGCATCGGCCAAAACAACAGCAAAAGCAGCACCAAGGCCACGGCCTGCACCCGTTACAATAATGCGTTTATCCTTGAAGCTCATGACTTAAACCTAGCGTAAATTTTCATGCTTAGTAAGTGTCGGCGGCGCGCACGCGATTGCCAAAAGCGGCAATGACCAGGCAAGCGATAACAACCAGCCAGAAGGCTTCACCAAGGCTGGTGAGCTGGGCGGCAAATCCAATCAATGGTGGGCCGGCGAGGAAGCCCGCATAACCAAGTGTTGTGACAGCGGCGATACCACGCCCGGGGGCATCCGGTTCCAGGCGCCCGCCACCGGCAAACAACAGCGGCGCAATATTGCCGATGCCGATGCCTGCAAAAATAAACAGGATAACGGCGGTGATAAATGTTGAAACACTAATGGCCAGCGCCACGGCAAATGCGGTGAGCATGGCGCTCACCACAACCATTTGAACAGCTCCAAATTTCTGCCGCAACCAATCGCCGGTGAGCCGTGAGGATGCCATGCCGCCCTGGAAGAAGGCATAGGCCAAGGCGGCAGTGCCGGCAGTTATGGTGAATTTCTGCGTGAAGTAGATGGCCCCCCAATCCAACACGGAACCTTCCACCATGAGGGCCAAAAAGCACAACAGACCCAAGCCAATCGTTGCCCTGGTGGGCCAACCAAAATGTGTATCCGACAGCCCCTTGTCGGTTTCGGTTGGCAACAGATGCCGCGAGGCAAACAGCAGGAGAGCAAGGCAGCCACCACCGCTCAAGGCAATGTGGGTGAACTCACCAACGTAATTCAGTGCCCATGCACCCAGAAATCCGCCCACCATGCCACCAATGCTGAAGCCACCGTGCAGCATCGACATGATAGGCCTTTTTAGTGCGCGCTCCACCGCAATGCCGTGGGCATTCATTGCCACATCCATGCTGCCGATAAAGGCACCCAGCACGAAGCCCGCGATAATGAAAGTCAAAAGGCCAGGGGCCATTACGGGCCCCGTAAATGCAAGGCAAAACAGCACTCCTGCAACCGCTGTCACGCGGGCGCTGCCGTAGCGATTGATCAGCGCGCCAGTCAATGGCATGGCCGATACCGCACCTGCCGCAATGGCCAGAAGGCCCAAGCCGAACACCGCCGGCCCCACGTCAAGG
>JANMPF010000040.1:0-7852 GCA_031369725.1 Rhodobiaceae bacterium
GGTAATCGCATTGAAAGCATTGGCTTTTCTGGCAAGCGACCAAGACAGGCTGGGTTCCTTTTTGGTTTCTTCCGGCATGGATTTGCACGCCCTCAGGGAACAGGCTGGCGACATAAATATGCAGGCTGGGCTTCTGGACCACATTCTGTCCGATGAAAATCTACTTTTGGAGTTTGCAGCCGAACTTTCCTGCCGGCCCGAATCAATTATGCGCGCCCGCCAGGCCCTTCCCGGAGCCTGCCATGATGCATGAGATCACGGCAGCCCAAATCCAGGGTCTGACGATAAACCAGCGCCGCCCCCTGGTGATTTGCGATGTGGATGAGGTGGTTGTGCATTTTACCCGTGAATTCGAGGAGTTCCTCGATGCGCGCGGCATGGAACTCGATTTTTCGGGCCCTTCCCATTCCTTCGCGATTTCGCGTTATAAACACAACCAGCAGCCCGTCGGACCACACGAAACCGGTATCGCCGTTGACCAGTTTTTTGCCGAGCGTACCTTGGGGATGCAGGCAATCGAAGGTGCCACCGACTCGCTCCTCGACATTGCACAGTTTGCCGATGTTGTCATGCTCACCAACTTGCCCCACGAAGCAGGTGATGACCGCCGGAAAAACCTTGAAAGGCACGGATTGAATTTTCCCGTCATTACCAATTCCGGACCCAAGGGCCCGGCCATTGCACGCATAGCCTCGCAGGTGTCAGCACCTGTCGTTTTCATTGATGACAGTCCGGGCTTTATAACTTCCGCCTTCCTGCACGCGCCCGATGTTCATTTGATTCACTTTATCCATGACGAACGCTTCAGCCGCATGATAACACCGCTTGAGTTTGTGTCGCTGCGCACCGATAATTGGAAGGACTTGCACCCCCACGTGTTGGGGCTCATCGCGAAAAACTGAACGATTGCCATGGCCGAGGTTCAACCAGCGCAAGGTTTCTGTCGTGACTGCATTTCAGCAGTTGGGGCACAGGATTTGCGCTGCCCCAATTGCCGCAGCCCGAGGGTGAAACGCCACGCCGAGCTGCATGAACTTTCCATTGCCCACATTGACTGTGACGCGTTTTATGCAGCGGTCGAAAAGCGCGATAATCCAGCACTGAAGGATAAACCCGTTATCATTGGTGGTGGCACTCGCGGTGTCGTATCCACCGCCTGTTATGTGGCCCGCATAAAGGGGGTGAAATCTGCCATGCCGATGTTCAAGGCCTTGGCACTTTGCCCTGAAGCAATTGTAATCCGGCCAGACATCAAAAAATATTCAGCCGTAGGCCGTGAGGTACGCGAGCTGATGCTGGAATTCACGCCGCTTGTGCAGCCCATTTCAATAGACGAGGCATTCCTCGATTTATCCGGCACCACGCGGCTGCATGGGCAAAGCCCTGCCCTGTCGCTTGCGACACTGCTGAAAACCATTGAAACCAAGATAGGCATCAGCGCATCCGCCGGCCTTTCCTATAACAAATACCTGGCCAAGGTAGCATCCGATCTCGAAAAACCGCGGGGTTTTTCAATCATTGGAAAAGCTGAAGCGAAAGGCTTTTTGGCAACCAGATCCGTGAGCCTGATTTGGGGTGTTGGGCGCGCCTTTCAGCAAACCCTGGAAAAAGATGGCATCACCCTTATCGGGCAACTGCAGAATATGGAGCGCAATGAATTGCTGCACCGTTACGGCATAATTGGTGCGCGCCTTTACCATTTTGCGAGGGGCGAAGACGTGCGCAGCGTGTCGCCCCGCGATGAATCCAAAAGCATAAGTTCCGAGACGACGTTTAACGCGGACATCAGCGCCTATGATCACCTCGAACGCATATTGTGGCAACTTGCGGAAAAAGTCTCGCGGCGCGCCAAGCATGACGGGTTGGCGGGCCTCACCGTGGTCTTGAAGCTCAAGACCACCGACTTTAAAACACGGAGCCGCAATACTACATTGGGTGACCCCACGCAGCTTGCCCACAACATTTTTTCAGCCGCCCAGCCAATGCTCAAGCGCGAAGCAACAGGAACGCCTTTCCGCCTGATTGGGGTTGGCATTTCGCATTTGAGCGAAGCTTTGCCAGAGTTGGAAACGTCAACATTGGACGCACGCTTTGCAACACTCACCAGGGCTGAATTGGCAATTGACAAGCTGCGCAAGAAATTT
The DNA here is from genome assembly GCA_031369725.1 of Rhodobiaceae bacterium. Lineage (GTDB taxonomy): Bacteria > Pseudomonadota > Alphaproteobacteria > Rhizobiales > Aestuariivirgaceae > Aestuariivirga. The sequence goes on from JANMPF010000040.1 coordinate 2,145, forward strand.
GGCAAACACGCGGTGGAGCGCGGCCTGAGCTTTGGCCACAAGGATGATTAGGCGGCGAAATTTATTTCGGAAATTTTGCGCGAAGCAATGAGCGGCTTGGCGCGCTCATGGAAGTAGTGCGCAAAAGGCCGGAGCTTCGAGACCAGATCCTCTTTCAGCAATGGCCACTCTTCATTGTCGGATATCATGTTTGCAGAAAACAGGATGTCTCCAAACGCCCCGTCCTTAAGTGGAATGGAAACGCCATAACGGGTTATTCCATATTTTACGGCAACCGTCATAAGGCTTTGCGTCGTGGGATCGTCTGTAGTGGCTTCGTCCCAGTCGAGCAGCGTGTTTTCGGAAATTGACATTTCAAAAGTGGGATCGCCAAGTGGCGTGTAATTCATCATATAGTAGCTCATGTAGGCCGGATCATAAGTGGAAATCCACGTCACCTGGTCGGGTGTGCCATCAACACTGCTGACCAGCCAATACGACAGGTGGTTGACTTTCATGCGCGCACAGGCCTGCTCCAAATAGCGCGTTGCTTCTTCAAATGAAGCAAATGCGCCTTTCGGTTCTTTCTGCAGGTCCATATTTATTAGTTTCATGACAAGCCCTTATAACGCCAGTTTAAAAGCCGAACCTAAAGCCCAAGTTAGATAACACGGTAAATTTTTAGCAAATAGGTTGGCTATTTGGTATCCATTGACATCAAGGCTGCGTTTCCGCCGGAAGCTGTTGTATCTGTTGAACAAACCCGTTCGGTGGCAAAACGATGCAGGTAATGGGCACCACCTGCCTTGGGGCCCGTGCCCGAAAGTCCTTCACCACCAAAGGGTTGGGCTCCCACAACCGCCCCAATCTGGTTACGGTTAACGTACATGTTGCCAACCCTAACCCGCTGGCGAACTTGCCTAACCGTGCTTTCAATGCGGGTATGGAGACCAAGCGTAAGGCCAAAACCCGTGGCATTCAGTAAATCACAGACTTGCGTGAGACGGTTTCCGGCAAAGCGCACAACATGAAGGATTGGACCGAACACCTCACGCCTCAAACTGTCAATGGATGCAAGCTCATAGGCAGCAGGTGACGTGAAGGTGCCGTGTGCGCATTCAGCGGGAATTGGCATATCGAGAATGGTTTTCGCCTCCGCCGCCATGCGTGCCTTATGCGCCATGAGCTTGTCGCGCGCTTCCGCGTCAATGACAGGACCAATGTCGGTGGCATAATCCATCGGGTTGCCAATGGTGAGTTCCGCCATGGCACCGCGCAACATGGCAATGATGCGGGGAGCAACATCTTCCTGCACAAACAGCAACCGCGCAGCCGAGCAGCGCTGCCCGGCACTGTCAAAGGCTGATGCCAGCACATCACGTACCGCCTGTTCGGGAAGTGCTGAACTATCAACGATCATGGCATTCATTCCGCCGGTTTCCGCAATGAGCGAAACGAAGGCGCCGTCCCTTGCTGCAAGGGCGCGGTTGATGATGGACGCGGTTTCATTGGAGCCGGTAAAGGCAACACCAGACAAGGCAGGGTGGGCAAGTAGCGTTCTGCCGATCCGTGCGCCGTCACCAGGAAGAAAATGCAAAACCTCTGGCGGAACCCCCGCACGGTGAAGGAGCTTCACGGCTTCAAACGCCACCAGCGGTGTTTGCTCGGCAGGCTTTGCCACAACCGCATTGCCGGAAGCCAGGGCCGCAGCGACCTGCCCCGTGAAAATGGCCAGTGGAAAATTCCACGGCGCAATGCAGGCAAACACACCGCGGCCATGCAGGGTGAGTTCATTGCTTTCACCTGTCGGGCCCGGAAGCCGCAGGCCATCTGAAAATTCAGCCCGCGCCTGGGCGGCATAGTAGCGCAGGAAATCCACCGCCTCACGCAAATCAGCCAAGGCATTGTCAAGGGTCTTTCCCGCTTCCTGTATCAGCAGCGCCATGAGCCGTGCTGATTTCTCTTCATAAAGCAACGCAGCCTTTTCCAGAATGGCAGCGCGCGCCCCACCACCCAGCATGTCCCAATCCATTTGGTTCCTGGCAGCTGTTGCCATGGCCTGCCCTACCGCCTTTTCATCTGCTTCCTGCACCATGCCAATGTTGATGCGCCCATCGTGGGGTGCGTTTATGCTTCGCCTGTCACCGTCGCGCATGGGAGTACCATCCACCAGGGCGGTTGCCACAAAGCTTGTGGCGAGTTCCCGCTTGATATCTTTCACGACTTTGGCGCGGGTGTTTTCATCCCATAGGGGCACCCCGGCAGAACTGCTGCGGCCTGCGAAAATATTGCGGGGTGCCGGAATAAGCGGATGCGGGATTTGCCCCAACGCACCCACCTCCACCACTGGGTCTGCGATAATTTCAGCTATAGGCGCATCGTCATCTGCCAGGCGATTGACGAATGAGGTATTCGCCCCATTTTCCAGGAGCCTCCGCACCAGATAGGCCAGCAAGTCCTCATGGCTGCCAACGGGGGCATAGATGCGGCACGGCAAATTCATTTTACCGGCACCCACCACTTGCTCGTAGAGCGCCTGCCCCATGCCATGCAGGCGCTGAAATTCGTAGCCCGCCGGTTCGCCCGCCATGACTTTCACCGCCGCAATCGTCTGGGCATTGTGGGTGGCAAACTGTGGATAAAACACATCCCGATTGGCCAGCATGAATTTGCCACAGGCCAAATAGCTCACATCGGTTGAAACCTTGCGGGTAAACAGCGCATAATCTTGCAGGCCAGCCTCCTGGGCGCGCTTGATCTCCGTATCCCAATAGGCACCTTTCACCAGGCGAACCGGCAATTGGCGCCCCGTCTCTTTCGCAAGAGCCGCCAACCATTGCAAAACCGGCATGGCCCGCTTGCCATAGGCTTGCACGGCAAGGCCCAGACCATTCCAATCCTTCAGGCGAGGCTCACGCGCGAGGCTTTCAAACAGATCCAGCGAGAGATCAAGACGATTGACTTCCTCGGCATCAATCGTAAGACCCACATTCAGCGATTTCGCCAAGACACAGAGATCAATGACTTGCGGCAATAGCTCTGCGTGTACGCGCGCCTGCTGCTTGACTTCATAGCGGGGGTGCAAGGCCGAGAGTTTCACGGAAATTGAAGCGCGTGAAAAAATGTCTCTGCCGGTTGCCTTGGCACCTAGGGTTTTCAAGGCCGATTTGTAAGATGCAAAGTATTTCTTGGCATCCTCGGCGGTGAACGCTGCTTCGCCCAGCATGTCATAGGAAAAACGATAACCCTCTGCTTCCAACGGCTTGGCAACGCCAAGCGCCTCTTCAATGGTACGGCCCAGCACGAATTGCTTGCCCATAATGCGCATGGCCTGTTTCATGGCACTGCGAATGAAGGGTTCGCCAGAGCGCGAAATCAGGCGCTTGAGATAGCTGCCGGTATCCGTCCGTGTGCCCTTGCCGAGTTCAACGATGCGGCCCGTCAGCATGAGTCCCCAGGCTGACGCATTCACAAACAGCGATTCCGATTGGCCGAGATGGCCTTCCCAATCCTTGCCGCCGATCTTGTCGGCGATCAGCTTGTCAGCGGTTTCCGCATCGGGAATGCGCAGCAGTGCTTCGGCCATGCACATCAAAACCACACCTTCTTCCGACGAGAGGGAGTATTCCTGCATGAAGGCATCAATGCCGCCTTGGGCCTGCCGGTTGGCGCGAACGGCCGCCACTAAAACTTTGGCCAGTTCAGTCACCCGCCGTTTGTCATCCGCACCAAGCAGTGCTTCTGCCGCCAATTCTTTCACCAATGAGGCTTCATCCGCAAACAGGCGGGCAGATATGGCAGAACGACGCGATTGAGCGGTCATGGCAGACTCCAAATGATGCATTCCTTATGCCACAGCATCGTATGTTTTACGCAACGTTCTTGGCCGGATATGCAGAAAATATGCTCGTAACACTTGCACCCGCGGTGCAAAATGCATCAAACTGGCGCACTGCCGATGCATAAAAACACCCATTCCTACTTTGTCCTGGAGCAAGTAAAGCAGAGCCCACACCTGCCGATTCCAGAAACCGGGAACCGTATACCGTGAAGCCAAAGATTGTTCGTTCCATTGCAGCCCTCCGCCGTGAAACCGGAAGCTGGCGCGCCGATGGCCTGAAATATGCAATTGTGCCAACCATGGGTGCACTGCATGAAGGCCACATCACCCTGGTTCAGGAAGGCATGAAACACGCCGACTGCGTGGTGGTTTCAATCTTTGTGAACCCCAGGCAGTTTGGTGCCAATGAGGATCTCAGCCGTTACCCGCGCGACGAGGCAGGCGACGTGGCAAAGCTCGCAGAAGCTGGCGCGCAACTCATTTTCGTACCGCCACCAGGTGAGATGTATGGCGAGAATTTCGCCACCACTATTGTGTTGAAGGGTCCGGCAAAGGCCAACCTCGAAGACAAGTTCCGCCCGCATTTTTTTGATGGTGTTGCAACCGTTGTAGCCAAGCTGTTCATTCAAAGCGGCGCTGATTTCGCCATGTTTGGCCAAAAGGATTACCAGCAATTGCAGGTGGTGACAGCCATGGCACGCGATCTTGATATTCCCATCGAAGTGATTGGCATTCCGACAGTGCGCGACGCTGATGGCTTGGCGCTGTCATCGCGCAATCGCTACCTCACAAAGTCCGAGCGCGGCCAGGCCACCGCGATTTACAAATCCCTGTCGCAAGCCGCCGAAAAAATCCGCCACGGCACCGATCCCCAGAAAGCCATGCGCGCCGCCTCCCGCTCACTCACCACCCTGGGTTTCAAGGTTGATTACGTAACCGCCAGAAACGCAGCGACCCTGGAAGTGCCAAAACCTCACAGCGATGAACCATTGAGATTGCTCGCAGCCGCATGGCTTGGCAAAACCAGGCTGATTGACAACTTCGAAGTCTAGGCTAGGAACCTGCAGGTTTTTGCACGAATTTTGTATAGATCCACCCCATGCCGATGAGGCATAGGCCAAGACCCATGAAGGACAGGATACGGTAGATGCCATCGAGGCCCGACATGTCCCACAGGAACACTTTCAGCACCACCAGTGCCATCACGGCAAGCCCGGCATAGCGGATATATTGCCGCGCCAGCTTGATGCCCGCCACAAACAGGGCCAGTGCCGAGGCGAGCCACACGGCAGAGTACGCATAGGACTCAGCCGTGGTAAGCGACCACGCCACCATGCCTGGCCCCTGGAACACCCGCTTGGTCTCAAGTGTCACATAGGTGAGGACGAGGACCAAGGCCAACACGCCCATCGCCGGCCGCAGTTTTTCCCACTGGATGGAGCCAAGCCCGCGCGCGATGAGGCCAAGCAGAACAACTGGCGCCAGATAGGCAAGCAGCAAGGCGTTGAACACAATGCTGCCGGGAACCGGGTCTTCGGTAACCACCGGATTCAATATGCCAAGGCATACCACGATAATTGCGGCAACCGACCCCGCAATGAGAATGCGCGCTCCCCAAATGGAGACCAGTGATGAGAAAATTTGCTGGCGGTAAATCAATCCGTAGGCAGCACCCAGCCATGTCAGGATATGCGCCGCCATTTCCAGCAATTGCGGTTCATCACTGCCGATGCCGCCACTGATGAGAACGCGAAGTTCCAATGACACCAGCGAAATGGCAAGGCCAAGGCTCAACGCCTCAAATGCTGTTGACGATTTGAAGTGACCCGATGACTTGAGCCACCGGCTGGCCAAGTAAAACAAGGCAACGGGAATGCCGTAGCCATAA
>JANMPF010000571.1:0-3678 GCA_031369725.1 Rhodobiaceae bacterium
TGCCAGAGGCACGTTATTCCCCCAGCCCGCAGGCGCCACATTCACCCCATCAAAGCCACCGTCATGACCGAGACCCCTTCCGGGATGAACAGGAATGTTACTGCCATAGTAGGAATATGTTGTCAAGGAATAAAGTGATAATTTCACAACAATCGTCATTCCGGCGCAAGCCGGAAGGTGGCGGCAGTTTCTATCCTGAACGAGATTCCCGGCTTTCGCCGGAATGACGAGTGGGGGTGGAGCGCGTGCCGGAATGACGAGTTGGGGTGGAAGGCTTTCGCCCGAATGACGAGTTGGGTTTGGAGGCTTGCGTCGGAATGACGGCGTTGGGCGAAACGAAAATTTGTGTCTTACCTGCAATGTTCCAACAGTCTTCCCATAAACACCTCGCATTTCCGCATTTCGGAGATGTCGATATATTCATCAGGTTTATGGGCCTGCTCGATGGAGCCGGGGCCGCAGATGATGGCCGGGATGCCAATTTGCTGAAACAGGCCCGCCTCAGCGCAATAGGAAACCGCATGGGTACCATTGGCTCCGGCCAAATGCAGGGCCAGGTGTTCAGCCGGTGAATTTTCTTCCGGGGCAAGACCGGGCACCATGTTTGTCTGAGTGTTGAGGATGCCCGCATCGCCCGCCAATTTTTTCATGGCAGGCTCAAGCGACTTGGAAAATTTTTCAAAGCGCGCTGGCATTTCATTGATATCCGCCGTTGGCAGCAGGCGGGTTTCCCATTGAAAGGAGCATTTGCGCGGGATGATGTTCTTGGCGGTGCCGCCTTCAATGACGCCCACATGAATGGTGGAATAGGCTGGATTGAAGCGCCCGGTGGGATCACCGCGCAACGTCAAGTCTTCACGAATGCGGTTGATCTCACCCAACAGTTCGCCTGCCACCATGATTGCGTTGACGCCTTGATCGGTGAGGCTTGAGTGGGCCTCGTAGCCTGTCACTTCAGTTGAAAAGGTGATGGCGGATTTATGGGCGTTGACGACCTGCATTGAAGTTGGTTCGCCCACGATCACCAGCTTGGGCTTTTTCATGTGATCGCGCATGTGGGCAATCAGGGGCCGCACACCCTTGCAGCCCACTTCCTCATCGCATGACAGCGCCAGGTGAATTGGTGTCTGCAAGTTGGCCGCCTTGAACTTCGGCACCATGGACAAGGCCACCGCGATGAAGCCTTTCATGTCGCAGGTGCCGCGCCCATAAAGCCTGGCACCCCGCTCAACCAGTTCAAAGGGGTTGCTCGCCCACTTCTGCCCATCGACGGGGACCACATCGGTATGGCCCGACAGCACAATGCCGCCTGCAGTGTCAGGGCCGATGGTGGCAAACAGGTTGGTTTTCCTGGCCACTTCATAGTCGATACGGAAATGGGGAATATCCCAGCCATCGAGATAGCTTTCGACATACTCGATCAGTGGAATATTGCCGTCCCTGCTGGTGGTATCAAAACTTACAAGCTGCGCCAGCATCTCAAGTGCCGAAAAAACCTCCCCCGCCATGATATCAATTCACGCTATGCAGGTCATAGGGACTGTCGAGCGAGAAGGCCGGCACATCCACGTCGAAGGTTTCGCCCTGCTGGTTCTGCATCATGTAGCTTCCCACCATGAAGCCATTTGGGGTGGAAAGCGGGCAACCCGACGTATATTGAAAATTCTCGCCCGGCTTCAGTGTGGGTTGTTCACCCACCACACCGTCACCCCGCACCTCCTGCACACGGCCGAAGGCATCGGTTATTTTCCAATAGCGTGAGCGCAGCGTCACCACTTCCGCACCCTTGTTTTCAACGGTGATGGTGTAGGCCCAAACAAATTTGGCTTCCTCGGGCCGTGACTGGCCTTCGAGAAATTGCGGCTCAACGTTAATGCGAATATTGCGGGTGATGGCGTTATACATGGGCCCCAGTGTAGCGGGCTCACGCGAAGTTTTCCACTGTCCGTGTTAGCCCCTTGCGAAAGCTGTGGAAAATTGGCCAATAGGGACATGACACAGGTCTCAAACACACCCCAGGGCATCCTGCCTGCCCGCATTATCGCTGAATATTGTGAAAAAGGCTTCATCGAGCCGGGCCACAAACTGGATGATGACCAGATCCAACCCGCCAGCCTCGATTTGCGGCTGGGCGAATGGGCTTACCGGGTGCGCGCCTCGTTTTTGCCTGGCCCCAGATCCACGGTGGCGCAGCGTCTGGAATCACTGGTTCTGCACCGGGTCAATCTTACTGAGGGAGCGGTGCTGGAAACGGGCTGCGTTTATATTGTGCCGTTGCTCGAGTCATTGAAGCTGCCAAAGGGCGTTTCAGCCGCAGCCAACCCTAAAAGCTCCACCGGCCGGCTTGATATTTTCACCCGGGTGATCGCCGATTACGCGCAGGAATTCGACAAGGTGATGGAAGCCTATGACGGCCCGCTTTATGCTGAAATTTCCCCCCGCACATTTTCCATTCTGGCGCGGACCGGGTCGAGACTGTCACAAATCAGGTTCCGCGCCGGTGCTCCCATGGCATCGGACCAGATCATTCGCGATCTGCATGCGAGGGAAAGTCTCATTGCCGAAGGGAATGTGAATATTGACAATGGTCTCGCACTTACCATTGATCTTTCAGGAAGTGATAGTGACAATCCCGTGGGCTTTCGCGCCAAGCGCCATTCGGGGCTGGTTGATGTGGACAAGAAAGCCGGGCTGGAGGCTTCGGATTTCTGGGAGCCCATTTGGCAGCGCGGGTCCCTGGTGCTTGATCCTGACCAGTTTTATATTCTGGCTTCCAGGGAAGCGGTGCGGGTGCCGCCAACGCACGCTGCCGAAATGGTGCCCTTCAATCCCCTGGTTGGTGAATTCCGTGTGCACTATGCAGGTTTCTTTGATCCAGGCTTTGGCCACCAATCGGGCCACGGTGAAGGGGCGCGGGCGGTGCTTGAGGTGCGCAGCCATGAGGTGCCCTTCATTCTGGAAGACGGACAGATCATCGGACGGCTGGTTTATGAGCCGCTCACGGAAGTTCCCGCCCTTGTCTATGGCCAGGGCATCGGGTCCAATTATCAGCGGCAAGGCTTGAAACTGTCGAAGCATTTCCGCGCTTATGATTTGAGCAAGCGGTGAACTTCCAAAATTACTCTCCCCGCCGTCTTCCAAGGCAAGTTCTTCAGGTTATCCAATGCTTTTTTTCGGCAGGTGCATGGCAAATCGAGCAACTCCGTCATGAAAGGTGGCGGCAACATGATCCACGACGTCGAAGGAGTGGCGTTTGACCATAGCCACGTGAATTAATAACCAGTATGATGCCAACATTTGGCAGAGGGAGAATAAGATGAAGATTTCTCGTAGATTTTTTATTTTGGTATCAACTGTTGCGCTCATGGCTTCGGTGTCTCCCGCCATGGCTGATCTGAAGTTTGGTGTTGCCGCCGAGCCCTATCCGCCCTTTACCTCAAAAGATGCTTCAGGTGCCTGGGTTGGTTGGGAAGTTGATTTCATGAATGCGGTTTGTGCCGAGATCGGCGAAAAATGCGCAATTGAGGAAGTAGCGTGGGACGGCATAATCCCGGCACTATTGGGCAAGAAGTTTGATGTGATCATGGCATCGATGTTGATCACCGAGAAGCGCAAGGCAGTCATCAGTTTCTCTGACATGTATTATGATTCCGCCGCCGTCATCATCGGACCAAAAAA
>JANMPF010000054.1:0-15070 GCA_031369725.1 Rhodobiaceae bacterium
AGGTCCATGTATGACTATCAGCTTTGCCGAGACCGAATCCGATGGCGTGAGAACTTGTGCCATTCCATCGCGTACACAGGCGTGGATTTCACCGCGCACCGCACGGGCCTTCGTTCGTCCCGACGGCACATGAACGAGCGCAGTCTTAAAACCATGGGCATGCTGAATGCGAATCTCGTGGCTGATACGCAAACCCACGTCGCCAGGTGATCGCATATCAGCCACGATGACAACGTCAAAGGCGGGATTGGCGAGATGGATGCTGGAAACAGCTTTCATCGGGATTTCCTTTTTTATCATGTTTGACTGTCTGCCGGATGAATCGGCAGTAATTTTCCCCAAACTTGGGTTTCCGAGTAGTCGCCTGACAAAGGCGACATGATGGGTTGGTCCGTGAAGCTCGGCGATAAGGCGCGAGGCCCGTTTGGATTGCCGCTGAAAACGCTGCCAGTTGCCATGAAGTTCGAGGGCGGTTTCGACGGCCTCTTCTGCAGGACGGTAGATGGCCGCCTCGCCAAATGTCGTTTCGAAATGAGGTGGCAGAATTGCCACCGCACCGCTGGCGCAGGCCTCGATTACTGTTCGACCGAACGCCTCGACCAGATCCGGGTGATGATAATACAGGAAGAAATCAATGGTCTTGAGAAACTGCTGCGGTTCCATTTGGCCAAAACGGTAAGTCGTCCAGTTTTCAGGAAATTTGCCCATGACCCGCTGGAGATAATCGCCGGTTCCGAGCAACCTCACTTCAATATTGGGATCGTCAGGATAGACCGTCAGAATTTCGCGGCGCGTAGCTGGCCATTTGTCTTTGTCGGCACGGCCATGACGACCGATAACGGCATGGGGTTTTAAAGGAGTGGCGCGATCCTTTGCCCATTCCTCAGGAAATACGATATTGTGCCAGTCGGCGTTCAACAGTGGTATGGCGGGTGCAGTCTCTTTTAGATTAAGGCGTACCACTGGAGAAATTGGTGCCCAGGCAACCTGACCACCAGTAACCTGCTCACATATTGCATGTACTTGTGCAGCATCATAATAGGGCAACCCATTGCGATCGGTGTGACTCTGGTGGGCTACCAGGATCGAACGACCGAAGCGCAATTTTGGCATGCTCTTGGGATGCGTGGTGAATACCAGCGGATTGTGCAGAAAGCAGAGTTTTGCTTCGACGTTTTTTTCATCAGTGGGAATTACCACCGCCTGGTCGTTGGTAACGCAGGCGCGGATCAACGGATGCATGGGCCGCGGCAGACGCAGTATCTCTGAATTCGACTGCAATAATCCGATGCTCATGCCAGCGCCGGCAAGGGCTCTGATTTCGTGGGCCGTAGCAACCGAAGTTCCGCCAGGAAAGCGGAAGTCGCCAATTAAAACAACATCGAAAAGTTTCATTTATGCCCCTGATAGCGCAGGCCTCTCCGGTCGGCGCCGCATATGGCGGCCTCCCTGGTCATGCCTTGAGTTCTTTGTACGATTGGTGAGATGGGCTGTCGTGGAATTGGGCTGCCGTTGGCTGGTAATAGCCGTAAGCCGGCAGCCCCTCATTCGTTAAGCTGGTTGCAGTGGGAAAATAAGGAATGCCAATACGTCAGCCCTCATAGTGCCCGTGATCATCGCCATCTTTACCATGATCATCGCCATCTTTACCGTGATCATGATCGTGGCCCTTGCCGTGATCTTCGCCAGCCTTGCCATGATCTTCGCCAGCCTTGCCTTGATGACCGTGATCGTTGCCCTGGTTGCCATCATTGACGTGATTGTTGCCACCATTGCCGCCACCGCCGTTGCCGCCACCGTGACCACCGCCACCATTGCCGCCACCGCCGTTGCCGCCACCGTGGCCACCGCCACCATTGCCGCCACCGCCGTTGCCGCCACCATGGCCACCGCCATTGCCGCCACCATTACCGCCGCCATGCGTGTTTTCTGCAAGAATGTCAAAAGCAGCAGACGCATCGTTGCTTGTTGGGTTTTTTTGCAGAATGCGTTCCAATTGGTCAGGAGAAGCGTGTCCAAATGCCAACGCACTTGTATTCGTTACCACTCGAACGACGACCCCCGCAACACTCAGTATGTTTAAGAATTTCTTAGAATTCATCGCACTGTTCCCTTACAAATGTTCATATGCTTAATGAACAGTGTAGACATCTCACGCAGCGATGGCGCGAGCAACAAATACACCCATTCGTAATGAAGAAAGGGTAATTTTAATTGCTAAATTGAGTTAGCAAATTGAACAGAATCCAATACTTATTGTAATGATCGAACCAATTGATTGCCCTGCTCTGCTGGCGGACGTTGTCAATTCATATATGATGCCCTTGGTTCACAGCATCGATACCCTGTTGAAGAGATGGGCAAGACAACCCGACAATCATGGCGCAATTTTGACCAAGACAGAGTGTCAAACAATTGCCGTTGTGACGGCCCGAAAATTCCGTAAGAATAAATGAAAGGGCTGATGGTCAATGCAACAGGAGCAGTAATGTCAATCGAATCGTCCCACCACCGATCTCGCTATGATTTCGTTGCCATGTCGCTTCATTGGGTGATTGCGGCACTCATGATATTCATGCTGTTCTTTGGTGAAGGCCTGATGAATCGCCGGCAACCAGACACGTTCAACGCTTCAGTCCACGCTTCCATCGGTGCCGCGATTCTGCTCTTGTCGCTGGCCCGGCTTTTCTGGCGATTGCGCAATCCGCCCCCGCCCCTGCCAGCCGCCATGAAAACATGGGAGATCAGCCTTTCAAAAGCCACGCATGTCGTGTTCTACGTCATGCTGATTGGTCTGCCAATCTCCGGCTGGCTTGCCTTCAGCGACACGGTGGCTAAACATCCTGCATTTCTGGGTACGCGTTTTTTTGGGGTGATTGAGGTTACGCAATTTCCAAGTGCTGTCAGCTATCCTTTTGACGCTCTCCACAGTCTCGGCAGCAATTTCATGATTGGTTTGACGGCGTTGCATGTCCTGGCAGCCCTCAAGCACCAGTTTTTTGACAATGATGGCCTGATAAGACGCATGATGCCGTTTTAAGCATTGGCGTTTTATTGCATCAGCCGCGGCCACGATAGGGCGGAACACCTTGATCGGGTAGCCATACACCCTTGGGCGGTGCACCCGTTTGCCAGAACACATCAATCGGCATGCCACCACGTGGATACCAATAGCCGCCAATGCGCAGCCATTTGGGTCGCAGTTCCTTGACCAAACGCCTGCCGATGCCCACCGTGCAATCTTCGTGGAAACTGCCATGGTTGCGAAACGAACCAAGATAGAGTTTGAGGGACTTTGACTCCACCAGCCAGCGGTTTGGAACATAGTCGATTACCAGATGGGCAAAATCCGGCTGGTTGGTCATCGGGCACAAGGAGGTGAACTCTGGTGCCACAAAGCGCACGACATAGGCTGCGCCGGTTTGTGAATTGGGCACGCGTTCGATTATTGCCGCGTCGGGGCTTGCAGGTTGGACTGTACTCGCACCGAGTTGGGTGAGGCTTGAAACGTCGGTTTTTTTCATGGGTGATATCCTGCCTGTTGCAGTCTTATAGCCACTTGCGTGGCGGAGGCGGAATTAAATTAATCATGCTGCCTTCCTGTTCATGATGCGGCGCACGACGATTGGCATGGCTATTGAGACGATGAGCAGGAGTCCCAGAAGCACGCTGATGACAATGCCAGGAACGTTGACGAGGGAAAGTCCAAAGGTTGCCAGTCCCAGAATGAAAACAGCGATCACGACACCAGGTATGGTACCGGCACCGCCAGTGATCGAGACGCCACCGAGAATGACGGCAGTGATCACTTCAAGTTCCCAACCGAGCGCAATGTTGGGCCGCGTTGAGCCTATACGGGCGGTGAGAAGAACTGCTGCCACACCTGACAGAACGCCCGTGAGCACAAATAGCCAGAACCTGATCTTGTTTACGGGAATGCCCGAGAATTGCGCCGCAACCGGATTGTTGCCCATGGCGAACAGTTTTCGTCCGAACGCGGTTTTATGTAAAACGACGGTGAATATAACGGCGAGGAGCAGGAACAACGCAAATGAATAAGGAATGGGTGGCCACTTGATGAGGTAGCCCTGGCCCAGGGTCTGGAAATCCAGGGGGTATTTGGTGATGGCTTGATCGCCCAGAATGACCTGGGCAAGTCCACGAAACAACGACATGGTGCCGATGGTAACGACGATGGACGGCAGGCCGATGCGCGCCACCAGGAAACCGTTGAATGCGCCGCAAATCGCACCCACACCGAGGCCAATAAGGATGAGCAACGGGGTTGCAGCTCCTTGATCAGCAGCAAGCCCCATTGCAAGGGATGCCAAAGCGATGATGGCAGCAACGGAGAGGTCGATGTCACGCACGAGAATGAGCAACGTCATGCCGAGGGCGATAATGGCTTTTTCGGAAAAATTGAACGTCGCATCCGAGAGATTATAGATATCGAGAAAGTAAGGAGAAATGATTGTGTTGCCGCTCACGACAGCAATCAGCAAGGCAATGAGGATGGTTTCCCAGCGCAGCAGAAAATCGCTTAAAGTGCGGGGTGCGTAATCGGCAACGTCATAACGCGATGGTGCGTTCATTTAGATGCTCCTGCCGCTCGCCGCGCCTCGGGAAGTATGAGTTTTCCAGTTTTGCGTTCGGCACGCGCATTGACGATGACGGCCGCCAAAATAATTGCACCGGAAATTGCCATTTGCCAGAAGGGCGAAACATTGATGACGGGCAGGGCGTTGACCACAATGCCCAGGAACAACGCGCCAAGAAGCGTTCCGGAAACCGTGCCGACCCCGCCGGCAATGGATACGCCACCAATGACGCAAGCGGCGATGATGGTGAGCTCGTAGCCTTGGGCAATATCCACATAGGCGATGCCGTAGCGTGACACCCAGAGATAGCCACAGAGGCCGGAGACAGTACCGGCGATGGAATAGACGAGCAATTGCTGAGGGGCCAGGTCAATGCCACAATAGCGGGCTGCAACCGGGTTGCCGCCCACGGCATAAAGCGCCCTGCCCGTGCGGGTTTGATTAAGGAAGAACCAAAATGCCGCGATGACCACGGCAGCGATCCACACGAGACTCGAAATGCCAAGCAACATGGCTTTCGGAAAGGCAAGGAAAGCGGGCGTCATGTCATCCGATGTCAGCCATTGGCCACCGGCCACGGTAAAGATCAGACCACGGTAAACGGCGAGTGTTCCGAGCGTTACAACGATGGGCGGAATGCCGAGGCCCGCAATCAATGCTCCATTCAGGAAGCCAAGGACGAGACCGCAGAAGGTCGAGAACAGAATTACCAAGATAATCGGCAAGTCAGGCAACGCACGCGATGCAAGAGCCGTGAGCATGCCAGCCATTGCAAGATTTGCGGCAACTGACAGATCGATGCCACGGGTGAGAATAACGGTCATCTGGGCCAGCGCCAGCATGAACAGGAATGACGTGTCGGTGACAATGTTCAACAGGCTTTCGGGTGTTACAAACACAGGTGCCCGAACACCAATAATGACGATCAATCCAATAATAATGAGGCCAAGCACAAGTTCGCGGGACTTAAGCAGCTTCATGATGGTCTCCACCGGTTGCGGCGGTGACGATGGCCTCAGCGCTGGCTTCACCACGGGCAAAGCTTTTCACGATGCGTCCCTCATGCATGACCATGATGCGATCTGCCATGCCCATGATTTCCGGCAATTCCGATGATACCAAAATGACCGCCAAACCCTCCGCCGCAAGCTCACCCATAAATTCGTGGACAGCTGCTTTGGAGCCAATGTCGATGCCCTTGGTTGGTTCGTCAAGAATGAGGATTTTGGGATTGGTGGCGAGCCACTTCGCAATCACCACCTTTTGCTGGTTGCCACCTGACAATTCATTGAGACGCTGTTCCCAATTTGCGGCCTTGACGGAAAGCCTGCCGCCCAATTTTCGCGTAATTTTTTGCTCGCTTTCACGCGAAAGCAGGCCCTTGCTGGAGTGGGTTCCAATACTCGCCAATGTGGTGTTTTCGCGAATGCCGAAGGGCAGAATGGTACCCTGCACCTGGCGATCTTCCGGCACGTAGGCAATGCCTGATGCAATAGCTTGTGCGGTAGAGGAAATGTTAAGCGCCCGGCCATTGAGTTTCACGGTGCCAGCGGTTGCTGGGCTCACGCCAAAGAGGGCTTGCATGGCTTCCGAACGTCCTGCCCCCACCAACCCATAAAATCCCAGAATTTCGCCCTTGTGCAGTGTGAAAGACACATCGGCAAATTCTGTCGGATTGCTCAAGCCGCTGACTTCCAAAACCGGCGCGCCAATTTTTACGGCACGCTTTGGAAACACCTGGTCAATTGAACGGCCTACCATGAGCTTCACGAGCTTTGGAATAGCAACGTCCTTGATGAGACCCTCACCTACATGTTCGCCATCGCGCAGGCACACCCAACGGTCCGCCACGCTGAAGATTTCATCGAATTTATGGGAGATAAATAGAATTGCACGGCCTTCAGCCTTGAGCTGTGCAATAATGCGGAACAGGTCGCCGATCTCACGGGTAGACAATGCCGACGTCGGCTCATCCATAATCACAATGCGCGAATTGTGGGAAAGGGCGCGGGCGATTTCAACCAAATGCTTTTGGGCCACGCCCAAGCGCTTCAACAAGACATCGGCACCAAAATCGGCATCGACGCTTTGTAATAACGTGGTCGCTCGCGCGTTGACAGCCTGCCAATCAATGCGCTTTCCCGAACGCAGCGGCATGTGGCCCATGCAAATGTTTTCAGCCACCGTGAGATCGTCAAACATCACGGTTTCCTGGTGTATGGCCGAAACGCCTGATGCCCAGGCATCGCGGGGGCTCAGGAAAGATTGCAACTTGCCGGAAATGCGCAAGGCACCGGTATCGGGTTTGTAAATTCCCGTCAGGATTTTTACGATGGTGGATTTGCCAGCACCATTCTCACCCAGAAGTGCTGTCACCTGGCCGGGATACAGCGTCATGTGAACATCGTTCAGTGCGCGCACGCCGGGAAATTGCTTGGTCACATGATCAAGCTGCAGAATTGGTTCGTCCACTACAATTGGCCCCAAAAAAAAGGCCCGCCCCGGAGGAGGACGGGCCCGCTTCAACAAGCAGGTTTAGAATATCTTGGCAAACTGTTCGATATTCGATTTATCGAAAGTGAAGGGGTCTGCCATGGCGGCTTCGTTCTTGTCGCCAATCTTGATTTCGCCCATACGGCCAGCCTTGACTGACGTTCCGGCAAGGCCAGTTGCTTCACCACGGATGATTTTTCCGCAGATCATGGTTGCCGAGTAGCCCAGGTCAATGGGGTTCCAAATGGCAAATGTATCCGTCGCACCGGCAAGGACCGCACCCTTCATTTCAGAAGGAAGGCCCAAGCCCGTGACGAACACTTTGCCAACCAGCCCCTTGTCAACAATCGCCTTGGCGGCTGCAACGATGCCGACCGACGTTGGAGCAATGATGCCTTTGAGGTTGGGGAAGGCTTTCAGCAGGCCCTCGGTTTCACGGTAGCTTTTGTCGGCCACGTCGTCACCGTAGACGGTGGACACAAGCTTCATGTCCTTATAGTCAGGCTTGGCCCATTCCTTCTTCATTTCCTCAATCCAGATATTCTGGTTGGTGGCCTGTGCGGTGGCTGAGAGAATTGCCACATCGCCCTTGTTACCCAAGGTCTTGGCCATCATCTGCACGCACTTGGTGCCGATCAAGGCGTTGTTGGATGGGTTCAGATGCATGATGCGGCCTTCGGGAGCAACACCTGAGTCAAACGAAATCACCTTAATGCCGCGGTCCATGGCCTTCTTGCAAACTGGTACAAGGGCGTTGGTGTCGTTTGCCGAGATCACGATGCCATCAACCTTTTGCGCAATGAGCGCATCGATTACGGCAATTTGCTCTTCAGCAGTGGTTTTGGTGGGACCGGTGTAGATCAATTCACAATCGCCCAATTCCTTTGCCGCTTCAAGGCCACCATCGCGGCAGGCATCGAAGAAGCCGATGCCAAGGGCTTTCACAACCATGGCAATGCGGATTGGTGCTGCGAATGCTGGTGTGGCAAATACACCTGCAAGAGCTGTGCCGCCGAGAATTTGAAGTGCTTGTCTGCGTGTCGTGTTTGTCATGTAGTCCTCCCAGTTGAGATTTGAACGGCATTTTGCCATCCGGTTCAGTTTTCGTTTTCCTTCAGCCTATGCAGCCGATGATATGCTTGCAACATCGTCGCGAACAACCACAACATTCACCCCAGCGCGCCGGATAGTGTCCAAAATCTGCTCAGGGGCTCCGGTGTCGGTGATGAGCGTGTGAACGCGGGTAAGCGGACAAACTGCCATACTGCCACGGGTTTCAAATTTCGAAGAGTCGGCAAGAACAATGAGCTTGTCGGCGCGGCCCAAAAGCTTTGCTTCAGCGCGCGCAATAAGCGGGTCTCCTTCAATTACACCGAGCGGACCAAAAGAATAGCAGCTCATGAACATTTTAGAAGCGGTGTAGTGTTGCGTGGCGTCGCCATCGAATGGCGACAGGACAATTCCCTGCTCTCGGTAGATCTCGCCGCCGGGCATCATGATGCGGTTTTCACTGCGGGCTACAAGTGCTTCGGCAATGGGGAAAGAATTGGTCAAAACCTGCATCTTGTGGCCACGCAGGAAATCGACCATCTGGAATGTTGTGGTTCCGGCGTTGATAATAATTGAATCATTGAATTCGCACATTGCAGCCGCTGCGTGGCCGATCGCGCGCTTGCTGTTCACATTGAGTGTTTGGCTTACGTCAAACGGGCGGGTCGCCAAATGCGGGCGGTCTTCAAACTTAAGCGCTTCCACCCCGCCGTGCACACGCCTGATTTGACCCATCTCCTCAAGCTTTGCCAAGTCACGACGAAGCGTTGCGGGCGAGGCACCCGTGCGCCCAATCAGCTCGCGAACTGTCACCACAGCGCGGCCCTGAACCGCACTTAAGATCATTTGCCAACGTTCTCGTTCGTGCATTCGTCTCTCCAATTTAATCAAATGTAATCATTAACAATCACGAACGTCAATAGATACCGCAATGCAAAACGTCATTGCACTGCAGCAAGCGCTTTTATGATTGACCATGAGCGAAGTTGATCATACGTTGAATGCAAATCAACCGGGTAATTTTTCATGACAGATTCAATTTTAATCCCCTCACTGTGGGAAAACACGCAGGCAGCAAAGCTCGATGAGCCTGGTCTTTTGTTGTACCGTTCCAATCTCCTGGGCAGCGATTTGCGCATTACGAATTTCGGTGGAGGAAACACGTCCGCCAAGCTTGAGATGATTGATCCTCTCACCAAGAAGCCAGTTCAGGTTTTGTGGGTGAAGGGTTCAGGTGGCGACATCGCCTCGATGAAACTGGATGGCTTTGCCACACTCTACATGGACAGGCTCCTGGCCTTGAAGGGATTGTACAGGAATTTGGACCAGGAAGATGAGATGGTGCATAATCTCAACCACTGCACGTTCAATCTCAATCCGCGCGCTGCATCCATTGACACCTGCTTACACGGCTATGTGCCGCACGCCCATGTTGACCACGTGCATGCCGATGCGGTGATAGCGATTGCCGCCTCAAGGGATTGCGAAACGCTCACGAAGGAAATTTACGGGTCTGAAATGGGTTATCTGCCATGGCAGCGCCCTGGCATTGACCTTGGCATCAAGCTTGGCGAGATGGCGAGCGCACATCCAGAATATGCAGGCGTTGTCCTTGGCAGCCATGGTTTGTTTACGTGGGGCAAAACGGCCAAGGAATGTTACGACACCACACTTCGCATCATCAATAAAACCGCGACCTGGCTTCACGCAAATGCAAGGAAACCGGCCTTTGGTGGCGGGGCATCAAAGTCATTGACGAGCCAGGAACGCAATACTGTTTCGCTGCGCCTTATGCCGGAAATCCGTGGCCGCATTTGCCGGCAGGAAATGAAGGCGGGGCATTTCACCGATGCGCCGGAAGTGCTGGAATTTGTGAACAGCAAAATGCTTGACGATCTCGCGCCGCTTGGCACTTCGTGTCCTGACCATTTCCTGCGCACAAAGATTCGCCCGGTCATTGTGCCCCATGACGCTGATGGCGCAGCACTCGACAAACTGATTGCGGATTATCGTGATGATTATGCCGCCTATTATGAGCGCTGCAAGCACGCGAACTCGCCAAAAATGCGTGATCCCAATGCGGTGATCTATCTTGTGCCGAAAGTTGGCATGTTGTCATTTGCCAAAGACAAGGCCACGGCCCGCATAGCCTCAGAATTCTATGTCAATGCCATCAATGTGATGCGTGGCGCGTCGGGCGTTTCAAACTATGTGGGTCTGCCTGAACAGGAAGCCTTCAACATTGAGTACTGGTTGCTTGAAGAGGCAAAGCTGCAACGCATGCCCAAGGCCAAGAGCCTGGCTGGTCGCATCGCATTCATCACCGGTGGTGCCGGTGGCATTGGCACGGCCACTGCAATCCGGTTGCTTGGTGAAGGCGCTTGCGTTGCACTCGCTGACATTGACCAGGCTTCACTGGATTCAACGGTTGTTGCCCTTTCCAAAACCTACGGCAAAGACAACGTGCTAGGTTTTCTGATGGATGTAACGCACGAAGACCAGGTCATCAGGGCCATGGATGATGCGGTGAAAGCTTTTGGCGGCATGGACATTGTGGTGAACAATGCAGGCATCACGCTGGCGGCCAATGTGGAAGACACCACACTTGAGCTTTGGAACAGGAACATGTCGATCATGGCAACTGGCTATTTTCTGGTGGCGCGCGAAGGTTACCGCCTGATGAAACGCCAGGCGCTTGGCGGCTCCATGGTGTTCATTGCCTCCAAGAACGCAATTGCGGCCTCGCCCGGTGCTTCTGCCTATTGCACCGCGAAGGCCGCTGAAGTCCATTTGGCCCGCTGCATGGCGCTGGAAGGGGCACCCCTAGGCATTCGGGTGAATGTGGTGAACCCGGATGCTGTGTTGCGCGGTTCCAAGATATGGCAGGGCGAATGGCGGCAACAGCGTGCCGCCTCCAACAAGGTCAAGGAAGATGATTTGGAGGAACACTACCGCAAACGGTCGCTGCTGCAGCGCTCGGTGTTCCCGGAGGACATCGCCGAAGCCACTTACTTCTTTGCTTCTGATCTCTCGAACAAATCCACCGGCAATTTCCTGAATGTTGATGCAGGCAATGCGGTTTCCTTCTCGAGGTAATCATGACCTTTGCAATTTCAGCTGATTTCATTGGGACTGAAAACAGAAAACAAGAAGCGGCATTGGTTGAGGATTATGCAGCACTCGCCCGCCAGCTCAAACGGCGCGGCATTGATATTGAGGCAATGACCAAGCGCGCCATGGATTATGCGGTGGCCATTCCAACCTGGGGGGTGGGCACTGGCGGCACACGCTTTGCCCGGTTCCCTGGACTTGGTGAACCCCGCAATATTCATGACAAGCTGGCAGATTGTGGTGTGGTGCACCAGCTATCGCGTGCCACTCCCAATGTTTCGCCGCATTTTCCATGGGACAAGGTTGCAGATTACAATGCCCTGCGCCAGGAAGCGGCTTCCCACGAGTTGGGATTTGACGCGGTAAATTCGAACACGTTCCAGGACCAGGCAAAACAGGAGAAATCCTACAAGTTTGGCTCGCTCACCAATGCGGGTGTCGACACGCGCGCCCAAGCGGTTGAGCACAATCTTGAATGCATTGAGATTGGCCAAAAGCTGGGGTCAACCGCGCTCACGGTGTGGATTGGGGATGGGGCAAACTTTGCTGGCCAAACCAATCTCAGCGCTGCATTTGACCGCTATATGGCATCGCTCGCCACGATTTACGAAAAGTTGCCCAAGAACTGGCTCGTGTTCCTTGAGCACAAGCTTTACGAGCCTGCATTTTATTCCACCGTCATTTCAGATTGGGGCACAAGCTACATGGCGGCAAGTGAGCTTGGCCCCAAAGCCAAATGCCTTGTTGACCTTGGCCACCACGCGCCAAACACAAATATTGAACAAATTGTGTCCCGACTTATCCGGGCGCAAAAGCTTGCCGGCTTCCATTTCAATGATTGCAAATATGGTGATGATGATCTGGATGCGGGCTCCATCGATCCATTCCGCCTGTTTCTCATTTTCAATGAACTCGTTGATGCGGAATTGCGCGGTGCCAAAGGCTTTGCCCCAGCCTATATGATTGACCAGTCACATAACGTAACCGATCCTATCGAAAGCCTGATTGCCTCTGCCAATGAAATCGTTCGCAGCTTTGTGCAGGCTTGCCTCATCAACCGGGCAGAATTGACCGCCGCGCAGGACAGCCTTGATGCCATGGCTGGTCACCGATTGATCAAGCAGGCCTATAATACGGATGTTAGCCCTATTCTTGCCGAGGCCCGGCGCCGGAAGGGGGGTGCCATTGAACCCTTGAGTATTTACCGCGCGTCTGGCTATCGTGCAGCAAAGGCTAAGGAAAGGCCGGTCAGCGGAGTGGCTTCCGCCGGCATCGTTTAACAGGCGGAGGACGAATGCATATCCTGGTGATTGGCGCTGGCGGCATGTTGGGTGGCAAACTTATCACACGCCTGTGCGGCGTGGGAAAATTGGATAACACAGCAATTGCGCGCATTACACGCCATGATGCGGTCATTGCGCCGCCACCACCGGTTTCAACATTTCCCATCGATACGTTCGTCGGCGATCTTTCTGCCGCGGGTGAAGCTGAAAAACTCGTTGCTGCAAGGCCAGATGTGATCTTCCATCTCGCCGCCATCGTTTCCGGGGAAGCGGAAAAGGACTTTGAAAAGGGATACCGCATCAACCTTGATGCCACGCGAATGCTTTTTGAAGTCATACGCAAAACCGGTGGCGGTTATAAGCCGAAGGTCATTTTCACGTCCTCAATTGCGGTGTTTGGAGCGCCGTTTCCGGACGCCATTGGTGATGACTTCTTTACCACACCACTTACCAGCTATGGCACGCAAAAGGCCATCGACGAGCTGCTGCTCAATGACTACACGCGGCGCGGCTTCCTTGACGGCGTTGCCTTGCGCATGCCCACTGTTTGTGTGCGCCCGGGCAAGCCAAACCTTGCGGCTTCCGGGTTCTTTTCCAATATCATCAGGGAACCCCTTGCCGGCAAGCCCGCCGTTCTCCCGGTGAGCGATACGGTTCGCCATTGGCACGCATCGCCTCGCGCAGCTGTTGGTTTTCTTGTCCAGGCCGCCGAAATGGACACAGCAAGGCTTGGTGACCGCCGCACCCTCACCCTGCCCGGCCTGTCCTGCACCGTGGCTGAACAAATTGAAGCGTTGCGCAAGTTGGCCGGAAATGACGTGGTGAAACTCATTTCAGCTGTGCCTGATGAAACAATCGCAAAGATCGTTTCCGGCTGGCCGCGCAACTTCAATCCGCAACGGGCGCTGTCGCTTGGTTTCAAGGCAGAGGCAAGTTTTGAGGAAATTATCCGGGTTCATCTTGCTGATGAACCCGGGCACCATGCAAGCGCTGCAACCTAGCCACTCTTTCATTCGCAGTGCAATCGCGGGGTATTGGCTCCTATACAGGGAAAATGGCCCCCATGGATTCCCACGAAAATCGCACGCGCGGCATCATTTGGATGATGGCTACGCTGTTTTGCTTCATCTCGCTTGATGCCATCATGAAGCATCTTCTGGAAAGTTATTCACTCGTGCAAGTCACCTGGGCGCGGTTTTTCTTCGCAACAATTTTTGCTGTCATTTTGTGCGGCAGCGGATTGCCGCAGCTTATCAAATCGGTTGTCCCAAAAAAGCAGTTGCTGCGCTCGGTTCTCTTGATGTCCACCACCGGTGTTTTCAACGCAGGTATTCGCACAACACCGTTGGCCACAGGAACCACGATCATGTTCCTGAGCCCCATATTGGTCACACTGCTTTCAATCCCATTGCTTGGAGAAAAAGTCGGGGTTCGGCGCTGGGCCGGAATTGTGATGGGCTTTACGGGTGCCATCATTGTGGTGCAACCGTGGAAAGGTGGCGTACAAGGCGTTGGCATTGGCATCTTGTTTTTGCTGGTGGCTGCCCTGTTCAACGCCAATTACCAGATTGTAACCCGCATGGTGCGCGACGATGATCCTCTGACATCATTGCTTTTTACGGCAGCGGCCGGAGCCATTGTTACAAGTTGCCTGGTGCCATGGTTCTGGCAGTGGCCGAGTGCCACGGGTTGGGGCATGTTGGTCGCAAGCGGGTTGGCAGGAGGACTTGGCCATTTCTGCCTGATTCGCGCCTTGCAGCTGGCGCCAGCTTCAGTCGTTGCACCCTTCAGCTATTCGTCACTTATTTGGGCAGCGTTGTTTGGCTTCATAATCTGGCATGATTGGCCAGATTTCTGGACATGGGTTGGGGCTGCCATCATCATTGGTTCGGGCCTTTATATTTTCCACCGGGAACACAGCCGAAATGTGACGGCAGGCGAAACGTAAGATGCGCAGTAACCGCAACATACTTGGCATTATCTCACTCATTTTTGGCGTGATGATTTTTTCAGTGCAAGACGCCATCATCAAATCCATCAGCCATGAATACGCCGTGACATTTGCCATGACCGCCCGCTGTATAGTGTCATTGCCGCTTTTGCTGCTCATGGTGCATTTCGAATGCGGACTGGCAAAGCTGTTGTCGCCCCGCCTCTGGGCGCTTGTTACCCGTGGTCTTATTCTTCTGGTTGCCTACACGACCTACTACATGGCGCTGCCAGCACTGCCCCTGGCGGAGGCCATCGCATTGTTCTTTGCGGCACCCATCATTGTAACCGTTCTCTCGGTTCCCATGCTGGGTGAAAAGGTGTCTGCCCAGTCATGGGCGGCTGTCGCACTTGGCTTTTCCGGGGTGCTGATCATTCTGCAGCCGGGCACAGCCCTGTTTGATTCCGCCGCACTTTTCAGCCTCGCCAGCGCTGCCACCTATGCGCTTGCAATGATCATTGCGCGAAAGCTGGGTGTCTCGGAACCCGCGACCGTCATGGCTTTCTATCAAAATGTCACTTACCTCACGGGTGCCGTGCTAATCG
>JANMPF010000061.1:0-4100 GCA_031369725.1 Rhodobiaceae bacterium
TTGGTATAGACACAGATCTCCGCCGCAATTTTCATGGCCTTGCGGGCGATGGCCTCAGCGTCCATGTCCGTATCAAGCAGGGCCCGCGCTGCCGCAAGTGCATAGTTGCCGCCAGAACCAATGGCGATCACGCCATTTTCAGGCTCCAGCACATCGCCGGTTCCGGTGAGGACCAGCGACACATTCACATCGGCTACAATCATCATGGCCTCCAGCCGCCGCAAATAGCGGTCGGTGCGCCAGTCCTTGGCCATGTCAACACAGGCGCGCGTGAGCTGGGCGGGATATTGCTCGAGCTTGCCTTCCAGCCGCTCAAACAGTGTCATGGCATCCGCCGTGGCACCCGCAAATCCCGCAATCACCAGGCCGGAGCCCAGCGGCCGGACTTTGCGCGCGTTGCTTTTGATCACGGTTTGCCCAAGGCTCACCTGGCCATCACCGGCAATCACCACTTTGCCGTTCTTGCGCACGGTCAATATGGTTGTGCCGTGCCACTGCTGAATTTCGCTCATTCACTTACTTCCTTAACGATTCCGGTACGACCATATAGTCATATAATGCTGCATCTGCTAAGAGGCCTTTCCCATAGATGGAAATGAGCCATGCGCAAAGCAAGTATTGATCGCAAAACCACCGAAACCAGCATTTCCGTAACCGTTGATCTGGATGGCACGGGGGCCTTTGACGTGAGGTCCGGCGTGGGCTTTTTGGATCACATGCTGGAGCAACTGTCGCGCCATTCCCTCATCGACATCACCTTGGCAGCCAAAGGTGACACCCACATTGATTTTCACCACACGACGGAAGATTCAGCCATTGCACTGGGGCAGGCTGTGGCGCAAGCCTTGGGCGACCGCAAGGGCATCCGCCGCTATGCCGATTGCCTGCTGCCCATGGACGAAGCCATGACACGCGCCGCCGTTGATGTGTCAGGCCGGCCCTATTTGATTTGGAAAGTGGAATTCTCGAACTCCAAGATTGGCGAGTTCGACACCGAACTGGTGCGCGAATGGTTTCAGGCCTTTGCCATGAATGCAAGGGTCACCCTGCATGTGGAAACGCTTTACGGCGACAATTGTCACCACATTGCCGAGAGCTGTTTCAAGGCCCTGGCCCGCGTGTTGCGTACCGCCGTTGAAATTGATCCCCGCCAGAAGGACCGCATTCCCTCCACCAAGGGAACGCTTGGCGGTTGATGGCGACCTATTCGATATATGTGAAGGGTGATGACGTGGTTTTCCGGCGCGATGGATTCTCATGGGGGGCGTTTGCCGCGTCAGCCGTGGTGTTCGCCTTCACCCATCATGTGACATTTGGCGTGGCCTTGAGCTTTCTCGTTGGCATGTTTGCGAGGGACGTGAGGCGCTGGTCTTGCACGCGCCGTGGTTACGCCGAAGTTGATCTCGTGGCCGCCGGCAGTTTGGAAGAAGCTGAATTGAAATATTTTTCAAGCCCCGTTGCGCGCCAATCGCATATTGTATCGCACGACCCGCTTGGTCTATTTGGCACGCCATGAAAACCGTTATCATCGATTATGGCTCCGGCAATTTGCACTCCGCCTTGAAAGCCTTTGAGCGGGCGGCAGGCCATGCAGGTGAGGTGAGTGTCACCAGCGATCCAGACGCGGTGCGCAAAGCCGAGCGCATCGTGCTGCCCGGCGTTGGGGCCTTCAAGGATTGTTACGAGGGCTTAAATGCTGTTCCTGGCATGCGCGAAACCCTGCAGGACCAGGTGATCGTGCGCGGCAAACCCTTCCTCGGCATCTGCGTTGGCATGCAGCTCATGGCCACCCGCGGGCTGGAATACGACATCACCAAGGGTTTTGGCTGGATTGCCGGCGATGTGAAACCCATAACACCCACCGACCCCACACTGAAAATTCCCCACATGGGCTGGAACACGCTTGATGTAAAAATCAATCATCCGCTTTTGGCTGGAATTGATGCAGGGGCGCATGCCTATTTCGTGCATTCCTACCACCTCGAAGCCACGCTGCCGGGTGATGTAATCGCGACAACCGATTATGCCGGTCCCATTACCGCCATGGTGGGTTATGACAATCTGGTGGGAACGCAATTTCACCCCGAGAAGAGTCAAACCCTCGGCTTGGCGCTGATTGCAAATTTCCTTGCGTGGAAGCCATGATCCTGTTTCCGGCAATCGACTTGAAAGACGGCCAGTGCGTGCGCCTGAAACTGGGTGACATGGCGCAGGCCACCGTGTTCAACGACAACCCCGCAGCCCAAGCCCTGAGCTTTGAGCGGCAGGGTTTCCAATGGTTGCATCTGGTTGACCTCAACGGCGCGTTTGAAGGCCGCCCGGTCAATGCCAAGGCCGTCGAGGAAATTCTCAAAGCCATCAAGATTCCCGTGCAACTTGGCGGCGGCATTCGCGACATTGCAACCATGGAGCATTGGCTGGGCCAAGGTGTTGCCCGCGTCATTCTCGGCACCGTTGCCTTGCGCAATCCGGAAATCGTAACCCTCGCCTGCCAGAAATTTCCCGGCAAAATCGTCGTCGGCATTGATGCAAAGTCAGGTTTCGTGGCAGTTGAGGGCTGGGGCGAAAGTTCAGTGCTCACCCCAATCTAACTGGCCAGGCGCTTTGAGGACGCCGGCGTCTCTGCGCTAATTTTCACCGACATTGACCGCGACGGCATTCTGCAAGGCATCAACTTTGCAAAAACCCTGGAACTCGCCAATGCCGTAAACATTCCGGTGATTGCCTCCGGTGGCCTTGCCTCAATCGACGACGTAAAACGCCTGCTGGAGCCCGATTGCGCCATTCTCGAAGGTGCCATTTCGGGGCGCGCGATTTATGATGGCAGGCTTGATCCCGTGGCAGCACTTCAACTCATCGCCAAGGCCGCAACATGCTGAAAGCCCGTATCATTCCCTGCCTCGACGTGAAAGATGGCCGCGTGGTGAAGGGCGTGAACTTCGTTGACCTGCGCGATGCGGGCGACCCCGTTGCAGCAGCGCTTGCCTATGATGCGGCAGGTGCAGATGAACTGTGCTTTCTCGACATTACCGCCACCCACGAAAACCGCGGCACCATGCTTGATGTGGTCAGGCGTACCGCCGAAGCCTGCTTCATGCCACTCACCGTGGGTGGTGGGGTGCGCAAAACCGAAGACATTCGCCAGCTCCTGTTGGCGGGCGCTGACAAGGTGTCAATCAATTCCGCTGCCGTAAGCAACCGCCACTTCGTGCGCGAGGCGGCGCAGAAATTCGGCAGCCAGTGCATTGTTGTCGCTATTGATGCCAAACAGGCAGCACCCGGCAAATTCGAAATCTTCACCCATGGTGGCCGCAACGCGACAGGCATTGATGCGGTCGAATTCGCGCGCCAGGTGGTGGAACTGGGTGCCGGAGAAATTCTGCTCACCTCTATGGACAGGGATGGCACCGGCAAGGGTTTCAACATTCCACTCACCCGCGCCATTGCCGATGCGGTCTCAGTGCCGGTGATTGCCTCAGGTGGTGTGGGCAATCTTGACCACCTCGTCGAAGGCATAAGAGAAGGCCATGCGACAGCTGTTCTCGCCGCCTCGATTTTTCATTTTGGCGCCTATTCAATAGGTGAGGCAAAAGCCCACATGGCCGCTCACGGCATTCCCATGCGGCTGGTTTAGGAAAAACACATGACACACAAAACCGAAGTGTTAGGCCAACTCGCCGATACGATTGCCCAGCGCCGAAACGAAGGCGTGGATAAATCCTATACCGCAAAACTTCTCTCCCAGGGCATTGAAAAATGTGCCAAGAAATTTGGTGAGGAAGCCGTTGAACTGGCACTCGCTGCCATGACACCAGACAAGGCGCACATCACGTCTGAAGCTGCCGATGTCCTGTATCATTTGATCGTGTTGCTGGAAGCCGCCAATGTTCCTATCACCCATGTCATGTCCGAACTGGAAAAACGCCAGGCGATGAGCGGCCTTGCCGAGAAGGCCGCGCGCACCTGATGGAAATGCTGGCCAGAGAGGTTTCCCCGTTCCGCCGGTTTGACCGCGACGAGTGGTCAAAGCTGCGCGCTGACACGGCGATGACACTCACTCAGGCTGACCTCGACGAGTTGCGCGGGGTTAATGACCGGAT
>JANMPF010000067.1:0-6935 GCA_031369725.1 Rhodobiaceae bacterium
CGCGTAGGAACGGGCTTTTCGCCGCGATAGTCATAGAAGCCACGATTGGTTTTGCGACCCAGCCAGCCGGCCTCCACATATTTCACAAGCAGTGGGCAGGGACGATATTTTGAATCAGCCAAACCTTCGTAGAGAACCTGCATGACAGAGAGGCAGGTATCGAGACCGATGAAGTCTGCGAGTTCCAAGGGACCCATGGGGTGACGTGCACCAAGCTTCATCGCCGTGTCGATTGCTTCCACACCGCCCACGCCCTCATACAACGTGTAAATCGCTTCATTGATCATGGGCAGAAGAATGCGGTTGACGATAAAGGCCGGGAAGTCTTCGGCCACTGCGATGGTTTTGTGCAGGGCGAGTGTGAATTCCTTCACACTGTTGAAGGTTTCTTCTTCTGTTGCAATGCCGCGAATGAGCTCAACAAGCTCCATCACGGGAACAGGGTTCATGAAATGAATGCCCATGAATTTTTCCGGTCGGCCAGTGACCGCTGCCAGCCTTGTGATGGAAATGGAGGAGGTGTTGGAGGCAACAATCGTGTGGGGGTCGAGATGCGGGCACAGCGCCTGGAAAATCTTGCGCTTGATTTGTTCGTCTTCAATGGCCGATTCAATTACAAGATCATAGTCGGCAAAGCCTTCAAAACTTGCAACGGGCGAGATGTGCTTCAGGGCCGTATCGCGCGCGGTTTCGGTGATTTTTCCGGACTTGAGTTGGCGTGCCAGGTTTCCGCTGATGGTGTTAAGGCCGGCGTCAATCCGCTCTTTGCTGACATCATTTACGCCCACATCAAAACCTGCAAGGGCGCACACATGTGCAATGCCACTGCCCATTTGCCCAGCACCAATGATGCCGACTTTCTTTATCTTCATGGCCGTCTGTTACTCACTTGATTTGATTTATCAAGCCTATAACGCGCTAAGCCTGAGAGCAAGTCTATTTCGCAGGTGCAACATCTCGGCAGGGGCCCATGCTTAACGCGCGCTGGACAGATATTCCGTGTGCTGCTCATCATGCAGTTTTGGAAGGCATTTCGGCATGTCGGATACCGCTGCTCAAAAATCCCCTGGACTTGCCTTGTGGTCGCTTTTATTTGGCAATTTCGTCATCGGGACCGGGGTATTGTTGCCCGCTGGACTGCTGAATGTGCTGGGTTCCGACCTCAGCGTGACGCCATCAACGGCAGGGCTCTTGTTGTTTGCGGGTGGCCTTGTGGTTGGTATTGGAGCTCCAGTGCTTGCCGGAATTACCAGCGCAATTGACCGTCGGTTTTTGTTGGCTGTTTGTGGAGGCATTTATGCGCTCGGCCATGTTCTTGCAGCTTTGGCGCCGGAATTCTGGTCTTTGCTGATTATTCGCACCATCACCATGGTTGCGGCGGCCCTGTTCACGCCTCAGGCTGCTGCCACCATAGGTTTGATCGTTCCGGCAGAAAAGCGTTCACAGGCCATTGCCTTCATTTTTCTTGGCTGGTCGATGGCATCAGTTGCGGGAATTCCCCTTGGCAGCATTCTGGCGGCTCAGATCGGATGGCGTGCCACATTTTTTGCCATGGCCGTACTTTCGGCAATTGCCATGGTTGGCGTTTGGCTGTCGTTAAAGCCCGGTCTCAGGGTTCAGCCTTTGTCGCTTTCTTCGTGGATGGTGGTTTTCAAAAACCCGCTCATGTTATGCGTGCTGGTTGTAACACTGCTCAGCATGTCCGGCCAGTTTACGCTGGTGAGCTATTTGGCACCCACATTGCGTGAAGCCTTTGCGGCAACCCCTTCCAATATTGCCCTGTTGTTTGCCATTTTTGGCGTGGCGGGCGTTTTTGGAAATTATGTAGCCACACGGGCCATTGGAGTGATTGGCGTCGAGCGTGCCGTGCTCATTGCCATATTTTGCCTTATCGCGGGCATGACCATGTTTGGCCTGTTCTTTGGTCATTACGCGCTGGCCTGCATTGCAGGAGTAGTGTGGGGGCTTGGGTCGTTCTCTTCCAACTCGCTGCAGCAAAGCAGGCTGGTTGCCGTGTTCCCAAGCCTTGCCGCAGCAACGGTAGCACTCAACACCTCGGCAGTTTACCTCGGCCAGTCCATAGGTGCGGCGGCTGGAGGCTTTGTCATCAAGTCCGGGATATCAGCCCAAATCGCATGGACAGCGGTTGGCTTTCTGGTGCTTGCCGCCGTCTTTTCAATCGCAGCACAACGGCTTGCGCGGAATTAGGCCGTTCTTCCAGGAATGAGATTAGAAAGCAGCACATCAGCTTCCGCCATTTCCACAACCACTTTCGCAAAGCTCGGGCGAGCTTTCAGCCGTGCATACCACAGGCCAACATTTTCCGTTTTGGTGAAGAGCGGTGCGCCCAAACGCAGGCCATGGTGGATGTTCATAAAGGTTGCAATATCCGCCACCGAAAGATCGCCGCAGAGAAATTCCCGGTCACCAAGATTGGCCGCAACCGTTTGGTATTTTCTGGCAATTTCCAATTCAGCCTTGGCCGCTTCCAGTTCTTTTTGTTCCGTAAAGGCATTCGGGGGTTCGCTGCGATGCATGAGCTTCCGCACCGGATTTAACATTACTTCATCGGCCTCGAGTTCCAGCAAGCGGCACCGTGCGCGAGCTTTAGGCAGCTTGGGAAACAGGGCTGGCATGGGGTAAGCATCCTCGAGATATTCCATGATCACGGTTGAATCATAAAGCGTCATATCTCCGTCAATCAAGACAGGAACCTGGCCTTTGGGATTTGCCGCAACAACCGCCGGGTGTTTTGGAGAATAGCCCAGGGTTTGGCTGAACTCAACCATGACACGCTCATAGCGCATGCCTTTTTCGGCTAACGCAATTTCAACCTTGCGCGCAAAGAGACTGAGGGGGCCAGAATAAAGGATCATCGTGACGTCCTATTCCCACTGCCCGTCAGCAATTGTCAGTAACGGTTACTTTATAACTTTTGCCAATTCAGCTTCAAGCTCGGGCACAGCCGTGAAGAGATCGGCAACCAAACCATAATCTGCCACCTGGAAAATCGGGGCGTCCTCATCCTTGTTGATGGCAACGATGATTTTTGAATCCTTCATGCCGGCAAGATGCTGGATGGCACCAGAAATGCCAACCGCAATGTAGAGATCGGGAGCCACAACTTTACCGGTTTGGCCAACTTGATAATCGTTCGGCACATAACCTGCATCAACAGCGGCGCGCGATGCACCCACAGCCGCACCCAACTGCTTGGCCACTGCTTCCAACATCTTGAAGTTCTCGCCATTCTGCATGCCGCGCCCGCCAGAGACGATAACCTTGGCAGAGGTAAGTTCCGGGCGATCAGACTTGGTAAGGTTTTCGCTTTGGTAAGCGGAAAGGCCGGGGTCAGCTGCTGCGGCAATTTTTTCAATTGTGGCGGTACCGGTTTCACCTGTTGCGGTGAATGAAGCCGTGCGCACTGTAATCACCTTCTTTGCATCAGTTGATTGCACGGTTTGCACGGCATTGCCTGCGTAAATCAGGCGCACGAAAGTATCAGCAGACCTGACCTCAGAAATATCTGAGACCTGCATCACGTCGAGAAGTGCGGCAACACGGGGCATGAAATTTTTGCCATTGCTTGTCGCAGCGGCAACGAGATGATCATAGGAACCAGCCAGTGACACAATCGTCGCCGCCATGGGTTCAGCCAAAGGGCGCTCAAAGGTCGGGCTCTCGGCATGCAGGACTTTTTTGACGCTGGTGAGCTTGGCTGCCTGGGCTGCCGCGGCACCGGCATTGTTTCCGGCCACCAGCACATGCACATCGCCACCCATTTGGAGAGCAGCGGTAAGCGCCTTGTGGGTTGCATCCTTGATGGACTTGTTGTCGTGTTCGGCAATGAGAAGTACGGCCATGATTATACTGCTCCTGCTTCTTTGAGTTTGGCGACAAGTTCGCCCACGGACTTTACCTTTACCCCGGCAAGGCGCTTTGGCGGTTCGACAGTGTTCACAATTTTCAAGCGGGGTTTCACATCGGCGCCGTAGTC
This sequence comes from Rhodobiaceae bacterium, assembly GCA_031369725.1. Taxonomy (GTDB): domain Bacteria; phylum Pseudomonadota; class Alphaproteobacteria; order Rhizobiales; family Aestuariivirgaceae; genus Aestuariivirga. The sequence goes on from JANMPF010000067.1 coordinate 3,998, forward strand.
GGCAGGGGTTTTTTCATCCAGCGGCTTTTTCTTGGCCTTCATGATATTGGGAAGTGAGGCATAACGCGGCTGGTTCAAGCGCAAATCAGTCGTCACGATCAAGGGCATCTTGACTTTAAGGGTTTGCAGGCCGCCATCGATCTCGCGGGTGATGACGGCCTCGCTGCTACCTGGTTCAAACTTGGAACAGGCGGTGGCCTGCGCCCAGCCCAGGAGGGCCGACAGCATTTGACCGGTTTGGTTGCAGTCATCATCAATGGCCTGCTTGCCAAGGATGACGATGTCCGGCTTTTCAGCTTCAACGATGCCTTTCAAAATCTTGGCCACACCCAGCGGCTCCACATATTCATCATTCTTCACCAGAATGGCGCGGTCAGCACCCATGGCAAGGGCGGTACGCAAGGTTTCCTGGGCCTGTTGGGGGCCAATGGTAACAACTACAACTTCGGTGGCCTTGCCAGATTCCTTCAGGCGCACGGCTTCTTCAACACCGATTTCATCGAAGGGGTTCATGGACATTTTCACGTTGGCAAGTTCCACGCCCGAACCATCGGCCTTGACGCGAATTTTCACGTTGTAGTCAACAACCCGTTTAACGGCGACCAAGACCTTCATTGCAACCCTCATGTCAAATTTGCGGCGGAACCTAGTGAACGGGTGGTTTTAAGTCAATTCTGTCCCCGACATGGAACATCCGCTTGCGACGCCTTGCCTCAGCCTGCTGTGCGGATCAACAGCCTCGAACGTAAAATCAGGGTAATGAGCAAGCCGGCGACAAAACCGCCGACATGGGCCCAAAAAGCCACTTCCTGTTCGCCACCCTTTTCAGCCGCATAGATACTGAAGAGCTGCAGCAGAAACCAGCCACTCAACACCCAAATGGCCGAGATGCGCAGGGGAATCCGGTAAAACAGCAATATCCACACGCGCGCCTTGGGGTAAAGCAGAACATAGGCCCCGATGACGCCGGACACAGCACCTGATGCGCCAATCAAGGGTGCCACGGAGTCCGGTGACATCACAACATGGGTCAAGGCCCCGGCAATGCCACACAACAAATAGAATAGCGCAAAGGCGAAATAGCCAAACGCATCTTCAACATTGTCAGCGAACACCCACAGAAACAGCATGTTGGAAATCAGGTGCATCCAGCCCGCATGAAGAAACATATAGGTGACGAACGTGAGGGGTTCAGGAATTGGGTTGTAGGGAATATTCTGCGACATGTGAATAAGTTTAGAAGGTACCACACCAAAGCTTGTCGCAACATTCGCAAGATTAACATCGGATTGAAACGCCCCGGTCATGAGAAAAATGATGACGTTGCCTGCAATGATACCCAGTGTCACAAACTGAAAGCGAATGACTTTCAGTGGCGTGTCATCATGCAGCGGCACGAACATTAGCGGGTTTTCCCTGGTACCCAGAGAATGTCGCCGGTCGTTTTGGCGTTCACCCAGCGGCTGGCCACGAACAGAAAATCGCTGAGGCGATTGAGATAGGCAAGGGCCGCTTCGCCGACATGCTCGCCTTCATGGGACTTGAGTTCAACGATCAAGCGTTCGGCCCTGCGGCACACGGTTCGTGAGACATGAAGATGGGCTGCTGCCGCATGGCCACCGGGTAACACGAATGAGCGCAAGGGGCTTAACTCTTCATTGAGCTGGTCAATTTCCTGCTCCAGCCGCTCATACTGTTTGGGCAAAATGCGCAACGGCTCGTAATCCAGCTTCTCGCCTGTATCGGGCACGCAGAGATCAGCACCCAAATCGAAGAGCTCGTTTTGAATGCGGGCCAACATGGTGTCGAGCAGGCTCAAAGCCTCAATATTGGTGTAAAGCCTGACAACACCCAAAGTGGCGTTGGTTTCGTCCACAGTGCCATAGGCTTGGATGCGCAAGTGAGCCTTGGACAGGCGCTGGCCCGATCCAAGAGCGGTTTCGCCCTTGTCACCGGTGCGGGTATAAATGCGATTGAGAACGACCATGACCTTGGCGTAGCGCGAAGCGGCGTGAATTTCTACTCGTTTCTTAAAATCGGGGCGGGCTTGGCGGCAAGGGCACGCCATGTCACGGTCAGGCCCGCGGCAATGGTAATGATCATGGCAAGGAAGGCTGTGGAAACCGCCACGGCAATGGAGAAGTGCCAAGGCATGTCCAGAATCCAGGTTGCCAAAAACCATGAGCCGAGGGAGCCCACGGCAACTCCAAACAGGGCAGCCGCAAGACCGAGAACTGCATATTCAATGCTAAAGGCCGCCATCAGTTGGGCGCGGGACGCGCCATAGGTTTTAAGGACCACGGCTTCATAGGTGCGGCGTGAAAGACCGGCAGTGAGGGCGCCTGCAAGAACAAGAACACCGGTGAGCAATGTGAGTGCATTGGCGCCCCTTATTGCAGCGAGCATTTTACCCAGGAGGTCACCAATTGTTGCAAGTGTTTCCTTCACGCGCACGGCGGTGACGGACGGAAATTCACGCGCCATGTCGTTGAGCAGTTTTGCTTCGTCGCCGCCTTCCATCTCAACGGTCACCACGTGGCTATGGGGTGCTGACCTCAAGGTATTGGGTGAAAACACCATGACAAAGTTGATGCCCATGCTGCGCCAGTTCACCTTGCGTAAATTGTAGACCTTGGCAGTCACGTCGCGGCCCAAAACATTCACTGTTACAGTGTCACCGATTTTCAAGCCAATGTCGTGGGCTACGTCGTCGACAAATGAAACAAGAGGGGAACCATTGTAATCCTTCTCCCACCACTTGCCTTCCACAAGTTCTGAACCTTCAGGCAGGGTTTCGGAGTAAGTTAACCCACGGTCGCCGTGCAACGCCCAGCCGCCGTCGCCTTGGGTTTTCACTTTCTCCACGGTCACGTCGCCAATTCTGGAAATGCGGCCACGCAGCATGGGCGCGTTATCAACTTTCTTAACGCCTGCAAAT
>JANMPF010000572.1:0-3865 GCA_031369725.1 Rhodobiaceae bacterium
CCATGCCTTTGAGAGTGGATGTGCCACTCTCAACATTGATCACAGGCTCACCAAACCAAGGCATCCGTGGACCAATGGCCAAGTCGAACGCATGAACCGCACCATCAAACAAGCGACCGTTCATCGCTATCACTATGACAAGCACGATCAACTGCGCCAGCATCTTGCCGACTTCGTCAATGCCTACAACTTCGTCCGCCGTCTCAAAGCTTTGAAAGGGCTGACCCCATACGAGTTCATCTGCAAATGCTGGACAAATCAGTCTGAAAGATTCAATCTAAACCCAATCCATCAAATGCCGGGACTGAACATCTAGTCAAGATTTAGTTTGAAATTGCCCAGGGTAACTTGAGTTGAGCTCTCAGCTTCTGGAAGTAATGTGCTCTGCCAAGTATGCCGCGTCGTCGCCCACTCCCGCAAGCAGGCTTGAACCAGCTGCAAAAGTGCGACGCAGGCCAAGAAAGTACAGTCCGGGAAAACCGCTGATACCACGGCGCGCCTTTGGCTCTCCAGATTCATCAAATACCGGCAACTCAACCCAGTCGAAATTGTACCGAAAACCACCTGCCCATACGATCGAGCCAATGCCAGCATCATTTAGATCAAGTATTTCAATCTGGTTCCCACCCGAAGAGGAATCGAGCACTGATTGCGCCGGTCTGGGGTTTAGCGGAGGTTCAACGCCGCGCTCGTTTGCGTAGTCATCCATCTGTGTCTTGAAAGTTGAAAACCAAGTTTCTGACATTGCCAGATTGTAGTTGAGATCAGCGGCAAAATAGAGTTTTGAGCCTACGGCACCCTTCATTCTGCCGAGCAATACCATCCCGTTGACACCAAAATGCTGAAGATCAATGTCATGTCCACCCCCCATGCCTGTAAAGAGCGGGCGCCAGGTTTTCAACTCAGGTTTCTGTGTCAGTGGTAGGCGCCAAATGCCCATTGCGTCTAGCCACCAGTATAGGTCTTTCTGACGATAACGACGTGGCACTTTGTCATGGCGACCAACTGAAAGATAAACACTTCTCCCGCTTTGCTGCAGTTCTTCCGCGATTTGCACACCAGAAGCTCCGCTTCCGACAATCAAGATTTTTTCAGATGGCAATTGCTGCGGATTCCGATAGTCACGTGTGTGAATTTGAAAAACTTCTCGTGGGATAGATGCGGCATATTCTGGTATGACTGGCAAATGATATGAACCTGTTGCAATGACAACGTTCATTGCTTTCAGCCGATTGTCATTGGTGTCGATCACAAAGCGCTGGGTTGCGGCATTGTGCCGTAACGCCAGAACATCAACATTGCAGCGCACCGGAGCTCGTATGAGATTGGCATAATCCTCTATGAATTTCACCACGGTGTCCTTGGGCACAAAGCCGTCTGGATTGTCGTGGTCAAATGCGAGGCCCGGCAACTTAATTGACCAGTTGGGAAATTGAAACATGAGGGAATCCCAACGTTCGGTGCGCCAGCTTTCAGCGATGCGTGCCCGCTCAATGACAATGTGCTCTCGACCTGCCTGACGCAAATGATAGCTCATAGCGAGTCCAGCCTGCCCGCCGCCGATGACGACTGTCTCGATCAATTCACTCATTTTTTTGCCTTTTTGGCGCGAGCTGAAACGTTAGAGCATTTGGTGCTGAAGTCCTAAGTGCCTTGGGCGGTAGGAGGTCGATCCTTCATTTGACACGCAAACATCCAATCTACCGCTAAATCACTGCTCTCGCAGGCCGCTGAAAAACTCTCGACTAATTTGAGAATTAATGATTCGGTGTGATTTCGAACGGACGGGACACACCGGCAATACGCGCTGATGCAGCCTCATGCGGGTCCGGCTTCAAGAATTGAGATGACCGACGAGGTCGGAATGACCTGCGCCAGCTTCATACCGGCATCTTTCATGAGTAAGTTGAACTCTGCCTCAGATCGCTCACGCGCGTCACCGAACATTGCCATCATTTGCGTATCGATGAGATATTCTGTGGGCGAGTTTTGTTTGGGGTCTGGTTGAAGAAGGTGCTCACAAATGAGCAACCGCGCTGATGGCTTCATGGCTTGTCGGCACCGTTTCAAAATTTGAATGGCGGTTTCATCGCTCCAGTCATGCAGAACCCGCACCATCAGATAGATATCTCCGCCGGAAGGGATGGCGACCCGAAAATCTCCGGCTTGAGCAGACAGGCGCCCGTCCACGCTGTTGCTTTCATCAAAACCCGAAATAACGTCTGCACGATCAAAGGTCATGCCGCTCGGCCCCTTATGCCGCGCGAGGATCTGCCGCAGTGTCGCGCCTGTGCCCCCGCCAAGGTCAATGATCTTCTGCGCGCTGGAAAAATCATAGGCCTGGGCGATCGCCCCATGACGATTGTCAGGAAAATTCGCCATCATTGCGTCAAAGATATGGGATTCCTCGGGGTGGCTTTTCAAATACTCAAACCGGGTCGTACCCCAAGCCGCCACATGAGGAGTCTCGCCTTGCCAAACCACATCGAGATATTCCCAGGCCCGCCATGAACCGGGCGTTGTCCAAAACCGCGCGCTGTGATGCATGCTTGCGGGCGTATCGCTGCGCAACAAAATGGAAAGTGGCGTGTGGCCAACCATGTTGTCCTGGCCCACAGAGAAAATATCAAAGCATGCCACTGCGCGCAGCATGCGGAGCAACGGGCTAACCATCACCTTGCATTGGGCAGCAAGGGCTTCAATGGCAAGGCTGCCACTTGGCTCGATCTTGTCAGCGACCGACAGGTCGGCCAGCGCCCGGATCATGCGCGACACCTGAAATCCGCGTATTAACAAATCCAGTTTGAGGCGATCAGTTTCCACGTGTGACATGAAGCATACTCCTTGACTTTGGCCCGACAGCGCAAACAGGTTACACCCGTAACCAGTGAAATCAAGGCGCCTCTCGAATGAGCCTCGGTTGCAAAGAACCATAGAAGCGGATAGCATTACTTCTGGATCCGGGCTGCACCCGTTGCATGTCGCTTGGATGGTGGCGACGTTACCATTCGGATTGCGAGCCGTCCTAACGAGGGGAATTGGACGCCTGAAGAAATCAAAGCGGAGTTTATGAAGGAGACGGAAGATACGCTGGTTTATGACCGACTGAAAGATGATTATTTGGTGTTGTCTGGGTTTCAGGGCGAGAATATTTTCTATTCAAAGATTGCCCTTTCGGAGGACCGGAGAAATCTCTGTATTATGCATATTTCCTATCCGCGTTATGCATATTTCCTATCCGCGTTCAGACAAGCGCGAATTTGATGGCATCGTAACGAGAATGTCCAGGTCATTGCGCGCGCAAGCACATCAAATATCTCTGGTGGAGAGCGCTGACTAGAAATCCTCCAGAAGCAACATTTACTGCATTCTCTGCTATCCACTCACTCACTCCCGGTAACTTCTGAAACAATTTTATCGAAACAGCTGGATCTACTTCTTGTTGGCTCTGCTTGCGTTGGCGACCTATGGACCATTAACCCCTGTTTCGCGTCCAATAGTGGCTCTGACTTAATCTCGATGAAGTTTACTGATGGCATGGCGCTGTTTATCAAAAGGAATCAGCGCCATGCAGTCAGATTTTTGGATTTCATCTCTCATCCCGCGCGGACTTGCTGTTCAGAGCGTTAGCCGTACCGAGGAAACGATCGATGTGATGGCACGGACCGAGACTCTCGCGGCAGTGTGTCCGCTGTGCAGGTCTCCTTCGCGGCGCGTTCACAGCCATTATGTCCGGCAGGTGTCTGATCTGCCTTGCTCGGGCCGAGGGGTTCACCTTCGCATTTTGACCCGCCGCTTTGTCTGCGCGACGCCGCATTGCCGCAGACGAATATTTGCTGAACGCTTCGATACAACGGTGCTTCCA
>JANMPF010000149.1:0-2332 GCA_031369725.1 Rhodobiaceae bacterium
CTTATCTTATTGTTAGAGCCAAACCACAATGTTTTGACTTAGCCAAAAGGCTTAGAAGCTGTATAATTTTAGCCAAAAGCCGAGAAGCAATTTCGCTCTTGATCGCATAGTACGGATAATTTCTATATACTTCCCTGACTAAGTCATCACTTGAAATTAAAGAATACTGTTTTTGAAATTGTTGGATTTTCTGCCTGTCATCAGGGGTGACAGCATCAAGGTAGCCTTTTCCCTTCAATTGCCATTGATCATCTGCCGTGAGAACACCCGTCACCGCTAAGTTCCGTCTATCAGCATAAGATTGAAATGAAAAACAGCCAAACTTGTAAGGTACAAAGTCATAACTTTTTTCGAGTTGGAATCTTTGGGTAAACAAAAACAGATATTTTTGAAGATCCCGATTGTTCAGTTTGCCGCCGAAGGACTCCAACAACGCTAGCAGCAATTTTTGCCTATAAAACATTCCAATTTTCCATAATAGTCTCACGTATCCAGAGGCAATAATTGCATTTATAGCAAGATTCTAAAAGGCTCTTTTAGTGGCGAAGGTGGGTGGTCGGGTCAAGCCCGACCATGGAGAAATTGGAGATTTGATGTACGCTCCTCATTCGTCTTGCAATCGGCATAACTCCGCGCCATAAGCGCGCCGAAACCTTTTTCGGAGAACGCCCCATGACCGCCATCCTTGACATTACCGCCCGCGAAATTCTCGATAGCCGGGGCAACCCTACGGTTGAGGTGGATGTGATCCTTGAGGATGGGTCCTTTGGCCGGGCGGCGGTTCCATCCGGCGCTTCCACGGGTGCCCACGAGGCGGTGGAACTCAGGGATGGTGACAAGAAGCGCTATGGTGGCAAGGGTGTTCTGAATGCCGTGGCCGCCGTGAACGGCGAGATTTTTGATACGCTGATTGACATGGATGCGGAAGATCAGATTGCCGTTGACCGCGCCATGATTGCCTTGGATGGAACACCCAACAAGGTGCGCCTTGGTGCCAATGCCATTCTTGGCGTATCGCTTGCCGTGGCCAAGGCTGCGGCGGAAGCCTGCGGGCAGCCGCTGTATCGCTATGTGGGTGGCACGGCGGCCCGCACATTACCGGTTCCCATGATGAACATCATCAACGGCGGTGTGCATGCCGACAACCCCATCGACTTTCAGGAGTTCATGATCCTGCCGGTGGGTGCACCAACCTTCCGCGAAGCCTTGCGCATGGGTGCTGAAGTGTTCCATACCTTGAAAGGTGCCTTGAAGAAGGCGGGCCACAACACCAACGTTGGCGATGAAGGTGGCTTTGCGCCAAACCTGCCATCGGCGGAAGCTGCCCTCGAATTTGCCTACAAGGCGATCGAGCAGGCTGGCTACAAGCCTGGCAAGGAAATCTATTTGGGCCTCGATTGCGCTGCCACCGAGTTTTTCAAGAATGGCGTTTATGATTATGAGGGCGAGGGCAAGAAGCGCTCCATCACCGAGCAGGCCAAATATTTGGCAAAGCTGGCCAAAGACTTCCCGATCATTTCCATCGAAGACGGCATGTCGGAAGATGATTGGGACGGCTGGAAACAGATCACCGATCTGATCGGCAATACCCACCAGCTGGTGGGCGATGATTTGTTCGTGACCAATACGACACGCCTGCAGCGCGGCATTAGCCAACACATCGCCAATTCGATTCTGGTGAAAGTCAACCAGATCGGCTCGCTTACGGAGACCCTCGAAGCGGTCGAAATGGCCCACAAGGCGGGCTACACCGCCGTCATGAGTCACCGTTCCGGCGAAACCGAGGATTCGACAATCGCCGACCTTGCTGTTGCCACAAACTGCGGTCAGATCAAGACGGGTTCGCTGGCGCGGTCTGACCGCCTGGCGAAATACAACCAGTTGCTGCGTATTGAAGAAGAACTAGGGACACAGGCGCAATATGCCGGGGCATCCATCCTCAAATCCAAAAGCTAACAAATTTTCGGGCGTTCACCTGCTGGCCACAAGTTTCGCGGCCGTGGCCGGCGTTGCGATAACCGCCTGGCAGGTTCTCATGCCAGGTGCGGCACCCGTAACACCACCCGTGCAGGTGACTGTGGTTCAGCCGCCGGTAGAAGTAGCCGCCGTTGCAAAAAGTGATGCGCTTCAACTCGATGCCGTTGACCTCGGGCAGGGTGCCACATTTTCAGCTGCACTGAAAGACGGGTCAGAGCGACGTTATCATTTCGCCGACATGTTTGACGGAAAGGCCAGCACCAGCCTTGCAATTACCAGTCCTGACCAGGAGCTGGATGTGTTGGTGAGCTTTGCCGACACCGCCGCACAACCCGTATCAACCATCGAATACGTG
>JANMPF010000152.1:0-1775 GCA_031369725.1 Rhodobiaceae bacterium
GCATCTGCGCATGCCTTGTGCACCGAACAAAACGCCATTGCAGCAGTCGTGCCGTTGGCAAAAAGAGTATTCAAAAAAGTCTTTGCATTAGCCCTGGCATACTCGAAATCGGCATAGCGCGCTTCTTCCGGGAATGTAAAACGCGTAAGCCAATCCAGGAGATCCTTGCCCGGTGCCGCCAGCATGCGAAGCTGTGGGAAATGGATATGCGGATCAATGAACCCCGGCATGACAATGTTGTCACCATAATCATCCGCCGGCAGCCCCTGAAAATTGCGCGGCAGCAGTGGCATCGGCCCAGTCCACAAAATCGTGCCATCATCGCCAACCACCACGCCACCCCGGCTCTCATGGGTGACTTCCTGCGCTGATGCGCCAAAACTCAAGGTTTGGCCGCGAATGAGTTTGGTCATGGTGAAACCCTGTCCTCCAGCCGAAAGCGGAAGATGCAGGCGACCTGCTCCAGTGCCATGGCGAATTCATCTTGCCTGGAATTGTTCACCCGCTCCATGAAGCTGGCCAGGATTTGGTGTTTTGTGGCACCCTTCACCGCGAAAATAAATGGAAAATCAAACTTCGACTTGTAAAGATCATTGAGATGGGTAAAGCGGGCAAACTCATCAGCCGTTAAAGCTCCAAGACCAGCCTGTGCCTGCTCGCTGGCAGAAGAGTGGGTCAGTCTTGCCTTCGTTGCCAAATCGGGATGTGCCCTGATCAATGCCAATTGTGCCGTTTCCGTTGCTGCCAAAAGGCTGTCACGAAATGCCGCAATCATTTTGTCCCGCGAACTGAATGGCCTTGCACTTGCCGCATGGCGTGCAACCCACGGTGAATGCTCCGCCACGTCGCCAAATGCCTTCTCGAATTCGGTGGAGCTCATTTCATTCATCTGCTCAAGCGTCATCATTGGGCTTGTATCCACGCCCCAAGCTTGGCCCGCTCCTCCGGCAGCATTTTCGTCTTGTTGCCCAGCGGCATGGATTTGTTTTTCACCGCCTGGGTTTCAATCTGTTGAGCGTAACGTTTGATATTTTCCAGTGTTTCAAGCTCAATTCCCTTTGGCGCTGTCTTGATTGTGGCGTCAGTCGGCACCCGGGCGTGACATGCGCTGCACCGCGTTTGCACAATCGAAAGCGCTTCCTCGTCGGTTACCTTGCCTGAATAGGCAGGCGTAGGCTGAGGCTCCGTCAGCCACAGCGCACCCGCAAGGGCAAGGCCAATCAACGGAATGGCCCAGGCCATATCGGCAATTGGCTCGCCAACTTCAACATGCAGCAGGAAATGGCGAAGGCCGGCACCGCCAACAACGATCAGTCCCGCCAGTAGCCACGCATGGGGATTTTCGGTGATCATCGCATAGTGGTTGCTCGTCATCATCACCAGCACCGGCAGGGTGAGGTAGGTATTGTGCAACGATCTTTGCTTGCCCGTAATTGCAAAGCGGGCATCAGCTTTTTGCCCCAGCAACAAAGCTGCCGTAATTTTCCGCTGGTTTGGAATGATCACCATGAAAACATTGGCAGCCATGATGGTGCCGATAAATGCGCCGATGTGAATGAAGGCACCTCGCCCTGAAAAAACATGGGCGAAGCCATAGGCGGCGCCGAGTATCAGGGTGAAGACACACAGCGCCAGCAAGCCAGGCTTCTCCACCAATGGCGAGCGGCACAACAGGTCGTAAATGATCCAGCCTGCAGCCAAACCACCGATGGAAATGCCAACCGCCTGCCACGGCGTGAGAGCCATTATGCTGGAATCTATGAGATAGGCGCTTG
>JANMPF010000161.1:0-4185 GCA_031369725.1 Rhodobiaceae bacterium
CAACCTGGGGTGTGCCGGTCGAAGAAATCCAGCGTGGCATCAAGCATGGCGTGCGCAAGATCAACATCGACACGGATAACCGCATGGCGCTGACGGGTGCCATCCGCAAAGTGTTGATGGAGAACCCAAGCGAGTTTGACCCGCGCAAATACTTGAAGCCGGCGATGGATGCCATGAAGAAACTGTGTACCCAGCGGTTTGAGCAGTTTGGCACCGCAGGACATGCGGAAAAGATAACCGTGCTGTCAGTTGCCGAAATGGCCAAGCGCTACAAGTCAGGCAGCCTTGATCCCAAATTTGCCTAAGCCTTCCACCTGTCCTACCATTGCGTGGGGCGAAAGGTGCCCAATGGAGGAGGCTCATGGGTAACGACACATTACGCTATGCTTTGATCATGCTGGTCGCAGGCATCGGCATTCCATTGCTGGCAACGCTCAATACCCAGCTTGGCAGCCGCATTGGATCGCCTGCGGCAGCTGCGGCGATCCTGTTTGTCGTAGCCTTCCTTGCTTCGGTTGCGGCACTTGCGATGACAGCGGGAACGGCTCCGCTGTCGCTGCTGTTCGCACAGCCCTTGCACCTTTACCTTGGTGGAATCCTGATTGCGTTCTATTTGCTTTCCATCACCTGGATCGCACCCCATTTTGGCATTGGAAACGCAATTTTCTGCGTGCTGCTCGGCCAGATCATGGCGGCATCCGTCATTGACCATTTTGGACTGTTTGGTGCGGCAGTTCACCCCATGAACCTCATGCGGGCCGGTGGCATCGGCATCATGGCCGTAGGCTTGCTGCTGACGCAGCGCGCGTAACCTCGAAGGACAAGAGAATGATCAGAGCTTTCAATCCTCCCGACGTGGCACCGCCTGCGTCGCGCTACAGTCACTGTGTTGAAGTGACGGGTGCTGCCCGCTGGCTTTATATTTCAGGGCAGGTGGGTGTTACCCGCGATGGCGTGGTACGCGATGGCATGACGGCCCAACTGGACCAGTGCTTTGCCAACATTGAAACGGCACTCCATGCGGCGATGATGACGAAGGAAAACCTCGTCAAGATTACGGTCTATGTCACGGTGGGCGGCGTTGAATCGCTCAGCGCCTACCGCACACGCCGCGACCACTGGCTCGGGCCTAATGGCCACGCACCCGCTGGCACCTATGTGGTGGTGAGTGAACTCGCAAGCCCGAAGTTTCTGGTTGAGGTGGAAGCGGTGGCGGCGGGGTGATGAACTATTTTTTTGCAGGCGTGAGCAGCACGGATGGCGTGGTTTTTAGACGCTCCGCCAGCTTGACGATCAGCATCAGCGACGGGTTGCGCTTGGCGCGCTCAATACCCGAGATGTAGGTGCGGTCAATTCCCGCATCCAGGGCAAGCGCCTCCTGCGAGAGGTCGAGTTCCTTGCGGACCCGTTTCACGTTGTCTGCCAGCACTTTTCGATAATCGGCCATACCGCCATGCAGCGGACTTGTCGACTATTCGTCCACGGACTCATCGTCACATTTTCATTTACAAACGTCAATGTTGACGATAGTCTACATCGCTGGACGGGGCGCTGGGAGATAGCCATGGACCTGATTTCGACTGCTTTGACTTGGAGCGACAAGCTGGTTGCCACTTGGTACGGCGCTGCGATCTTCGGCGGGTTGCTGATCCTGGTTGGAGAGAGGTTTGATAGGCTACGCGAGCCGTCCAAAGCCCAAGTCCAGCGTACCGCCGAACTCTATTTTCAACAGTACGGTGACAAGGCCATGGCCAAGATTGGGGAGCACTTGCTTGCCGCCAATTTTGCAGAGGATGGGCGGCACAAGAAGTTTTTGAGATTGGTCGCAGAACAACTAAGAGCAATTTGTGTATGCACGCGATGACAGGAAGAAGGTTGGTAATGTTGGTTTGGGTCACCCGATTCCCAGAAACACCGCTAGAGCGTTGGATGGTCAGCTAGAATCGAAATGGGATTCCCAGACGGGCTTAGATGTGATTCAAGAAGGCATGGAGGTGATTTGCCATGCCGCACCCTTTGCCGAAAGCTGTTCGTGAGCGTTGCGTGAGATTTGTGAAGGCGGGTCACTCCTGCCATGAGGCTGCCCGACGGTTTGAGGTTTCGCCGTCTTTTGTGATCAATCTGATGACGCTTTACGGTGAAACTGGAAGCGTGGAGCCACGCGCGCGCGGTGGCTATCGACACAGCAAGTTGAACCAGCATCGCGTGTTTATCTTGCGGCAGGTCGAGCGGAAGAATGACATCACTATGCCGGAGCTTGCCGCCCTTCTGAACACGGAAAGGCAAACTGAAGTGGCCCCCGCCACATTGTCGCGCTGGCTTATCTCCAACGGCCTCAGCTATAAAAAAAACGCTGCGGGCATCCGAACAAGACAGGCCTGACATCGTTGCAGTGCGGGCTGAATGGAAAAGTGGTCGCCAGCCTATTATGAGCCGGGAACGGCATAGGCTCGTATTTATTGACGAAACAAGCACGACAACCAAGATGACGCGTCTGCGTGGGCGTTGCGCCAAGGGCGAGAGGCTGCATTCCAAGGCCCCTTTCGGTCACTGGAAAACCCAAACACTGATTGCAGGCCTACGCCACGATGGGCTTGTTGCCCCTTTTGTCATTGATGCGCCCATGAACCGCGTAATCTTTGACACCTACATTGAGACACAACTCGCTCCCACGCTCAAGCCCGGCGATGTCGTCATCATGGACAATCTTGCTGCCCACAAAAGTCCCGTAGCTGAAGCTGCCATCCGTGCCAGGGGCGCCTGGATGTTGTTCCTTCCGCCATACAGTCCAGACCTCAATCCCATTGAGATGGCCTTCTCAAAACTCAAAGAAAACCTTCGGGCCACTGCGGCCAGAACAATTGATGATCTCTGGAAAGCCATCGGCAACATCTGCAAGCTCTTCTCAGCCAATGAATGCAGCAACTACTTCAGTGCAGCAGGATATGGATTCAATTGACCATCCGAGGCTCTAGATGTTCAGTCCCGACATTTGATGGATAGGGTTTAGCTTGAATCTTTCGGGCTGATTTGTCCAGCATTTGCAGATGAACTCGTAGGGTGTCAGGCCTTTGAGCGCCTTGAGACGGCGGGCGAAGTTGTAGGCATTGACGAAGTCGGTGAGATGCTGGCGCAGTTGATCGTGGTTTTCATAGTGATAGCGGTGAACGGTGGCTTGCTTGATGGTGCGGTTCATGCGCTCGACCTGACCATTGGTCCACGGGTGCCTTGGCTTTGTCAGCCTGTGGTCGATATTGTGGTTGGCACATCCACTCTCAAAGGCATGGCACCTGAACAGCTTTCCTTGCGCCCGCATCTTCCTGATATCGGCAGGCGTCCAGCTTTCGCCGGTCGGATCGGTGAACTGAATGCCATTGTCAGTGAGAACCGTGTGGATTGTGTAGGGAACCGCAGCAACCAGATTGTCCAGGAACTGTTTTGAGATGGCGGTTGTGGCTTTCTGGTGAAGCTCGACATAGGCAAATTTGCTGGTTCGGTCGATGGCAACGAAGAGATGCAGCTTGCCTTCTGCGGTTCTCACTTCAGCAATGTCGATATGGAAGTAGCCAATCGGGTAAGCCTTGAACTTCTTCTTCGGAGCCTTGTTACCTTCAACATCCGGCAACCTTTCAATGCCGTGACGCTGAAAGCAGCGATGCAATGAAGAGCGTGTCAGGTGCGGGATTGTGGGTTGCAAGCCATAGAGGCAGTCATCCAAGGGCAAGAGCGTGTAGCGCCGGAAGGCAACCACTACAGCTTCCTCCTCCGGTGTGAGGACTGTCGAGCGGGCCTCTTTCGGTCCAGTCTTGCGATCTGCCACCGTCTCACGGTGCTTCCACTTCGATACCGTCTTCGGATTGATGCTGTAGCGCTCAGCCAGCACCCTTATGCTCTCTTGACTATGTTGTATCGTTCGACGGACTGCCTCAGTTGTCGTGGCGCTCCCGTGTAAAATCTGGCCCATAGTGCCTCCTTCCATTCGGTGGTCAAAATCGTACCATCAAATGCTGGGACTGAACAACTAGCCGGTATATCTCGCGGCAACTTTCCGGACTTTGCATACGTAAACCATTCTTGTGCAGATTTTAGTTGGAGCCCATGCGCAAAAGCACGCGCTTTCACGAAAGGCCTATAACTACGATCGTTCGTTGCAACTGCCATTGTCCCAAGCCAATCGCCCCAGCC
>JANMPF010000085.1:0-1984 GCA_031369725.1 Rhodobiaceae bacterium
GCACCTAAAAACGCCACTCCTCAGGGAGCGAGCGTTCAGAAAGTGCCCGACTGTCCACCAGCAAAAAACCGAAACATCTTCATCGCTCAGATCAAATCCGACTTTTACAACAAAATCGGTCAAACTCAGAAGTCCAAGATTAGAAGTTCAATGTCCGCTCTGCGCCTTTGTCCGGACATTTCATGCTTTCAATCTGAAGAATAAACACTGAAATTCGGGGCATTTTTTCTGCTACCTATTTGCTACTTTTTGACTCGACATGTTGATGTAATTCTAAATAAATCATTAAAATCAATAACTACAATTATCCCTCTTGCAACTTTCATGACAAGGGGAGAGGAAAAAATAGTTGCAAATGTTATTTGAACCCCCTTGACAAAATATTCCTATTGAATCTATCGTTCCTGTTATGTTCTGTTTACTGACGGGGGATTGCCATGGACTGGGCGAGGGCCATCGAACGCAACAGTGAAGCGCTCAAGGGCATCGTTGCGACCCTTTTGGCCATGCTGGGGCTTGATGGCACAGACATGGTGGTGCGGATTCCGCAGACCCTCTACCATGCCGTGCTGGGCGTACTCCGGCCTGCTGAGTCCGCCGTGCGGCGACTTATCGTCATCGCGGCGCGGGGCCTTGTGGTGAAGCTTGCTCCGTCGCGTCCCATGCCAGCGGGGCCTATCATCGCCAAGGGCGGGCCTTCCCGTTCCTCCTTTCGGCTGTTTGATCCGCGGAAAAGCCTGGCACTCCCACGCGAAGGAATGCCCCCACGGTTTCTCCCGCGCATCCATGTCTTCGGAGGCGATCCCCGGGTGGCGGCCCTGTGGCCAACATCGCGGCCCGCAATCGTTGCCGCGCCGCCATCCGATGGCCTTGTCAGTGCCGAACCCCTCACCCGCAGGCTCCTGGCCCTCAAGGCAGCACTCGGTGATCTGCCGCGTCAAGCGAGGCGCCTCGCCCGTTGGAAGCGCAAGCAGGAGACTGCGAAAGCTCCGAAGTTCAGATCGCCGCTCCGGCCGGGTCCGCCTCCCGGCCACCGCAAGAGGCCGGTTCACGAAGTCGATGACGTACTCGCCGAATGCCACGGGCTTGCCCGTGATGCACTGAAGCCCGACACGTCCTGAAGTGTGATCACGGGAAATGCATAAACCGTCCGTCTACGGACTAATGATGACATAACCGTTTTTGCAAGAGGCGGAGCTATGACTAAAACCCGCCACCCCAAATCCCTCATTCCCGCGCAGGCGGGGATTGCGACATGAGGGAGGGGAAGAGTTCCAACTATCGCTCATTGACAATTGAATCCAACGAAAGAAGCTAAGCGCTAGCACTCCACCACGTTGACGGCCAAGCCGCCGGTTGAGGTTTCCTTGTAGCGGTCGCTCATGTCGATGCCGGTTTGGCGCATGGTTTCAACGCAATTGTCGAGTGGCATGAAGTGGCTGCCATCGCCGCGCAGGGCAAGCGAGGCGGCGGTGACTGCTTTTACGGCGCCAAAGGCATTGCGCTCGATGCAGGGCACCTGCACCAGGCCGCCAACCGGATCGCAGGTCATGCCGAGGTGGTGTTCGAGGGCAATTTCGGCGGCGTTTTCAACCTGTTCATTGGTGCCACCGAGGGCGGCACAGAGGCCCGCCGCGGCCATGGCGGAGGCTGAGCCCACTTCACCCTGGCAGCCAACTTCAGCACCAGAGATGGAAGCGTTGTGCTTGATGATGCCGCCGATTGCCGATGCGACGAGAAGCAGGGTTCGCACACCTTCCTCGTTGGCATCCAAACAATGGTCGAGATAGTAGCGCACGATGGCTGGCATCACACCTGCCGCACCATTGGTGGGGGCGGTGACAACCTTGCCGCCTGCCGCATTCTCCTCGTTCACCGCCATGGCATAGACGGAGAGAAAATCCATGATGCGGTGGGGCTGAATGGAATTGTCGCCCTGTTCGGTTTTGAGCTTGGCGTAAATCTCACTGGCGCGGCGTTTTAC
>JANMPF010000246.1:0-3388 GCA_031369725.1 Rhodobiaceae bacterium
ATACGCCGTATAGGTCGCCCCACCCGTCTCCGCCAGAACCTTGGTGATCGCAGCAGTCAGCGACGTCTTGCCATGGTCAACATGGCCAATCGTGCCAATGTTGCAATGCGGCTTGTCGCGAAGGAATTTTTCTTTGGCCATCGGAGTTCTCCGTTTTCAAAACTGGAATTAAGCGTATTTTTTCTGAACTTCCAAAGCAACAGCGCCCGGGACTTGTTCATAGTGATCAAATTGCATGGTGTAGCTTGCACGTCCCTGGCTCATCGAGCGCAGGTTGTTGATGTAACCAAACATGTTGGCCAGCGGCACCATGGCATTGACTATTTGCGCGTTGCCGCGCGACGACGTGCCCAAAATCTGGCCACGCCGCGAATTCAAATCGCCGATAACGCCACCGAGATAATCTTCCGGTGAAGTCACTTCGACTTTCATGATCGGCTCGAGCAAAACCGCACCAGCCTTTTGCAGGCCTTCACGAAGCGCCATGCGGGCTGCGATCTCGAAGGCGATTGCTGACGAGTCAACCTCGTGATAGGCACCATCCGTCAAGGCAATCTTGATGTCGACAATGGGGAAGCCTGCGAGAATGCCGGCACCCATAACCGAGTTCAGGCCCTTTTCAACGCCGGGGATATATTCCTTGGGCACCGTACCGCCAACAACCTTGCTTTCGAACGCATAGCCTGCGCCCTTTTCATTGGGCTCGATTTCGAGAATGACGCGGGCAAACTGGCCCGTACCACCGGTTTGCTTCTTGTGGGTGTAATCCACTTCGGTAGCGCGCGTAATGGTTTCGCGGTAGGCAACCTGAGGGGCTCCTACAGTCACTTCAACCTTGTGGGTGCGCTTCAGAATATCGACTTTAATGTCGAGGTGAAGTTCGCCCATGCCCTTGATGATCGTTTCGCCGGATTCGCTATCGGTTGAAACACGGAATGAAGGATCTTCAGCAGCAAGCTTGTAAAGGGCAACCGCCATCTTTTCCTGGTCAACCTTGGTCTTGGGTTCAACCTTCATTTCGATAACCGGTTCGGGGAATTCCATCTTTTCCAGGATCACCGCCTTGGAAGCATCGCACAGCGTGTCGCCGGTGCGGGTATCTTTGAGGCCAACAAGGGCAACAATGTCGCCGGCATGGGCTTCGGAGATTTCTTCGCGGTTGTTGGCATGCATGAGTACCATGCGGCCAACCCGCTCGGTCTTGTCGCGGGTGGAATTGAGCAGTGATGTGCCCTTGCCAAGCACGCCGGAATAAATGCGGCAGAATGTGAGAATGCCATACTGGTCATCCATCAACTTGAATGCGAGAAGTGCCAGGGGTTCCGTGTCAGACGAAGGACGGGTGGTCTCTCCACCAGTCTTCACATCAATGCCCTTGATGGCAGGACGATCCAACGGCGACGGCAAATAGTCGCAAACCGCATCAAGCAATGGCTGAACACCCTTGTTCTTGAACGCTGAACCACACAGAACCGGGAAGAAGGCAGCCGTCAAAACCGCTTTGCGAAGCAGCTTCTTGATGGTTTCGTTGGGAATTTCCTTGCCGTTCAAAAAGTCTTCCGTTGCCTGGTCATCAAGCTCACAGCAGGCTTCAATCATGTCAGCGCGCGCTTGTTTGGCAGCTTCAAGCATGTCGGCTGGAATTTCTTCGTCATGGTAATTCGCACCGAGAGCTTCATTCTCCCAGATCACGGCCTTCATGCGCACCAGATCAACAATGCCCTTGAATTCGGCTTCAGCGCCAATTGGCAACTGGATGGGAACCGGACGCGCACCCAGGCGCTCCTTGATATCATCAAGGCACTGCTGGAACGAAGCGCCGGTCTTGTCCATCTTGTTGCAGAACACGATGCGCGGAACATTGTACTTGTCGCCCTGGCGCCAGACTGTTTCGGTTTGTGGTTCAACACCCTGGTTTGAATCGAGAACGCAAACCGCGCCATCCAGCACGCGCAAGCTGCGCTCAACTTCAATGGTGAAGTCAACGTGGCCAGGGGTGTCGATAATGTTGAGGCGCTTGCCGTTCCAAACTGTCGTGGTGGCAGCCGATGTAATGGTGATGCCGCGCTCTTGCTCCTGCTCCATGAAATCCATGGTGGCAGCACCGTCATGCACTTCGCCAATCTTGTGGCTCTTGCCGGAGTAGAACAGGATGCGTTCCGTAACCGTCGTCTTGCCAGCGTCAATGTGGGCCATGATGCCGAAGTTTCGGTAGTCTGCAAGTTCGTGGGTGCGGGCCATGGTCGTCGTGTCCTAAATCTTTTACCAGCGGTAGTGGCTGAAGGCGCGGTTTGCCTCGGCCATCTTGTGGGTGTCTTCCCGCTTCTTCACGGCTGAGCCACGGTTGTTTGCAGCATCCATGAGCTCGCCGGAAAGCCGGTCAACCATGGTGTTTTCGTTGCGCGCACGCGCGGCATTGATAATCCAGCGGATGGCCAATGCCTGGCGGCGCTCGGTGCGCACTTCAACCGGAACCTGGTATGTGGCACCACCAACGCGGCGCGAACGCACTTCAATGGCCGGAGCCACATTCTCAAGTGCAGTGTGGAAAAGCTGGATCGGATCGGCCTTGGCCTTGGCCACAACCTTTTCAAGGGCTCCGTAAACAATGCCCTCGGCTACGGATTTTTTGCCTTCGTACATGAGGTTGTTCATGAACTTGGAAAGAATGAGATCACCGAATTTGGGATCCGGATTGATAACGCGTTTTTCGGCTCTATGGCGACGTGACATGAATAACTCTCCTCGCCTTACTTGGGACGCTTCGCGCCGTATTTCGAACGACGCTGGCGGCGCTTGACCACGCCTTGCGTATCCAAAATACCGCGGATGATGTGATAACGAACGCCTGGCAAATCCTTGACGCGGCCGCCACGGATCATGACCACCGAGTGCTCTTGCAGATTGTGGCCTTCACCTGGAATATAGCTCACCACTTCAAAGCCATTGGTCAAACGAACCTTGGCAACTTTGCGAAGTGCCGAGTTCGGCTTCTTCGGCGTTGTGGTATAAACGCGCGTGCAAACGCCGCGTTTTTGCGGGCAAGACTGCATCGCCGGCACCTTGTTGCGATAGCTCGGGGTGCTGCGTGGCTTACGAATGAGTTGGTTGATTGTCGGCATCGGGCCTGATCTACCTTCGTATAAACTGTTGAACCGGATTGCACATGACATAAAAACACTGACGTGACCCGGCTCGGGATCCCGCAGTGCTCAAAACCAGAGGCCTTTAAGGACCAAATCCCTAAAGGCGTGACCTCGAATGTCGTTTGTTGTTCCCTCGCCAGCGTTTAAGGGTGCGAAACCCAGACTGCCTGTCGCACGAGAACATGGCGCGTTCTAGTGGGCTGAGTCTGGAACGTCAACCCCCAAGCGAGGGATTCTTTCGC
>JANMPF010000290.1:0-2159 GCA_031369725.1 Rhodobiaceae bacterium
GCTGCTGCACCACCGCCGAAGAAGAAGTAATTCTTCAAAGGAAAAGGAACGTGGGCCATGTTTCTTCTCGTGGGTCTCGGCAATCCGGGCACTAAATATGCAGGAAACAGGCATAACATCGGTTTTATGGCGGTGGATGAAATTGTCCGCCGCCATAATTTTTCCAGCTGGCGCAAACGCTTCAAGGGCGAAGTTGCGGAAGGCACGATTGGTTCAGAAAAAATTGTTGTGCTGAAGCCTTTGACCTTCATGAACGAGTCCGGCCAATCGGTTGGCGAGGCCATTCGTTTTCTTGGACTGGAACCTGACCGGGTGATCGTGATTTATGATGAACTCGATCTGCAGCCGGGCAAAGTGCGGGTGAAAAATGGCGGCGGGGCGGCGGGCCATAATGGCATCCGGTCGATCTCGTCCCATATCAGCCCGCATTACACAAGGGTGCGTTTGGGAATTGGGCATCCGGGTGACAAGAACCTGGTGTACCCCCATGTGCTGAGTGATTTTGCCAAGTCGGACAAGCCATGGGTTGCCGCCTTGATCGGTGCCGTTGCAGACCAGCTGCCGCTGCTGATTGACGGCCAAGAGGCAAACTTTCAAAGCAAGGTGCATCTTGCACTCAATCCAGCGCCGATGCGCCCCGCGACAAAGGAATAGAATTCATGGGTTTCAAATGCGGCATCGTGGGCCTTCCGAATGTGGGCAAATCCACGCTTTTTAACGCACTCACGCAAACTTCGGCGGCACAGGCGGCAAATTACCCGTTCTGCACCATTGAGCCCAATGTGGGTGATGTGGGTGTGCCTGATCCGCGGCTTGATGATCTGGCGCGGATTGCCGGCAGTGCGCAGATCATTCCAACGCGGTTGACCTTTGTTGATATCGCTGGTCTGGTTCGGGGTGCTTCCAAGGGTGAGGGCCTGGGCAACCAGTTTCTTGCCAACATCCGCGAGACCGATGCCATCGCCCATGTGGTGCGCTGTTTTGAAGATGGCGACATTACCCATGTTGAAGGCAAGATTGATCCCATAGCCGATATTGAAACCATCGAAACGGAATTGATGCTGGCGGATATGGACAGTTTGGAAAAACGCGTGGTCAGCATTGAAAAAAAGGGCAAGCAGGGCGATAAGGAAGCCAGGGAGATGGCTGACCTGATGAACCGTGCGCTGGTACTTTTGCGTGAAGGAAAGCCGGCGCGACTGGTGGACCGCACACCTGAAGAAGAGAAAATGTTCCGTGGCCTCGGCCTGCTGTCGTCAAAACCTGTGCTCTATGTGTGCAACGTGGAAGAAGCTGCAGCAGACAAGGGCAATGAATTTTCAGAGCGCGTATATGCACGGGCCAAATTGGAGAATGCCGTCGCCGTTGTCGTCTCGGCCAAGATCGAAAGCGAGATTGCGGTTTTGCCATTGGTTGACCAGAAGGACTATCTTGACGCTGTGGGCCTTGAAGAACCGGGGTTGAACCGCGTTATCCGGGCTGGCTATGACCTGTTGCATCTGGTCACCTATTTTACCGTTGGCCCGAAAGAGGCGCGCGCCTGGACGATCACCAAGGGCACCAAGGCTCCGGCAGCGGCCGGCGTCATTCACACGGATTTTGAGAAGGGGTTCATTCGCTCGGAAACTGTTGGTTATGTTGATTATGTGAAGAACAACGGGGAAGTGGGTGCCAAGGAGGCCGGCAAGTTCCGCCTTGAAGGCAAGGAATATGTGGTTCTTGACGGCGATGTCATGCATTTCCGCTTTGCCAATTAGCGATGGCAGAACTGCTGCATTTTGAAGATTTTGAAGTGGGGCAGGTGATTGACCTTGGCCCTTACGTTGTGACGGCCGATGAAATTATCGCCTTTGCCATGGAGTTTGATCCGCAGCGATTTCATCTCGATGCAGCGGTTGGTGAGGCTTCGCTGCTTGGCGGACTAAGTGCCAGCGGCTGGCATGTGAGCGCCATGCTGATGCGAATGCTGGCGGATGCCTGGCTGAACAAGACGGCCAGCATGGGTTCCAATGGTGTTGCGGAAATGAAGTGGCTGAGGCCGGTACTTGCTGGTGAAACACTGTCGGGCAAAATTTCAATCGTTGCAAAGCGGATTTCGTCGAAGCGCCCGGAGATGGGCATTTTCCAATGCGGGTTTGAATTGTTCAATGGGGCGGGCG
>JANMPF010000339.1:0-2686 GCA_031369725.1 Rhodobiaceae bacterium
GGCACAACACTTGAAAGATCACGGAATTTCGGTGCTTGTCGATCTCCAGGACGTTGGCCGACATTTGCGCGATCATGTGGCAGCACCCGTCGTGTGGGAAACTCATGCGCCAATAATACCGTGGAAAATTTGCCCTTTCGAGGCAACCATGATGTTGAAACTTGATGATGATGCACCCGCCCCCGATGTTCTGTTCCACTTCGGCCTTAGGGTGCGGGAGAAATATGGCGATGATCCCAAACTTTCCGTGAATGGACCCGCAGTCAAGGCTTCACCCAACGTGACGCGTGCCCGCAGCCAAGGCAGCGTAGATTTGACAAACAGCAACTATCGCGCCGCACCGCGAATTGATCTCAACTACTTTTCCGATCCCTATGACATGCCCATTCTCCTGAAAGCCATGCGTTTTACCCGCAGGTTAATGGAAACACCCAGTTTCCAATCGCTTTGCAAAGCCGAAATTCACCCTGGAGCCGATGTGCAAAGCGATGATGAATGGATGGCCTACATTAGGTCCGTTTGCGAAACCGTCTATCACCCCTGTGGCACGGCAGGCATTGGCCGCGTGGTAACGCCCGACCTCCGCGTGAACGGCGTGGACAATCTCATCATCGCCGATGCTTCGATTTTCCCAACACTCATCACCACCAACATAAACTGCGCGGTAATGATGGCGGCAGAAAAAGCCGCGGATTTGATATTGCGATGATGACTTCTCGTTAGATCGTAACGCCCCGTTCAGCAAGATATGCCAACAACTCAGCCACCTTCTCAGGCGTCACCTCTTCCAGTGCCCCTTGCTGCAATTTGCCCAAATGAAACGGCCCATACTGCACCCGTATCAGCCTGTTCACCACGCAGCCGAAGTGCTCCATCAGTTTGCGGATTTCGCGGTTCTTGCCTTCCGTGAGGAGCACGCGGTACCAGGTGTTGCTGCGGCCACTGCTGTCATATTCTTCAACAAATTCCGCACCTCGGTAATTCACGCCATCAACCACGATACCATTGGCAAGGGCCAGTATGTCTTCCGGCCGCAAGTGACCCCGCACACGTACGCGGTAAACCCGCGAAAGTGCTGTAGCCGGACTCATCAAGGCTTGCGCCAACGGACCATCGGAAGACAGCAAAATGAGACCTTCACTGTTCACATCCAGGCGACCCACATTCATGAGGCGCGGCAGGCCTGGAATATTCATGGACGTCAGGTCAAATATGGTACGGCGGTTTTTGTGGTCCCTGTGGGTAACCAGAACGTCAACCGGCTTGTTGAGCAAAAACAGGCGTGGGCGTGGCTTGGTATCAGGCGCTACCGCTTTTCCATCCAGCGTGATGACATCACCCTCTTCCACTGGCATTGTTGCAAGCGCTACGGAGCCGTTAATTCTCACGCGGCCCTCCGCCACCATGCGCTCGGCCTCACGCCTGCTGCCAATGCCGGCCTTTTGAAGATAAACATTAAGGCGCATGTCAGCCGCCGGTAACCGGTGGGAAGAAGGCAACTTCGTTGGCCCCAATCAACGAGGCATCAAGCGTGGAGTGGCTTTGGTTGATGGCTACTTTCAGGGTGCGCAAATCGGCAAAGGCGGCGGCTATGCCTTCATCAGTCGACTTGAGATAGTCGATGAGTCCCTGCACCGTTGTCACACTTGCAGGGATTTCCAATTCGTCCTGCCCGCGTCCAATAACCTGCCGCAGTTTTGCAAAATAGAGAATTTTCATTCCTCATCCACCACATGGCGGATACCCGCGCGGAAATAATCATAACCAGTATAGAGTGTAAGTGCGGCGGCAATCCATAAGCCCACAATGCCGATTTTGGTAATGTAGGGAAAAACCGAATCCCCAGCCGGTCCCGCGATCAGAAAGCCTATTGCCAGGAGTTGCACCGAAGTCTTCCACTTGGCAATCTTCGTGACGGGCACAGAAACCTGCAAGGCACCCAGGTATTCTCGCAAGCCGGAAACCAAAACCTCGCGCGCGAGAATGATAATGGCAGCCCAGATATGCCCGCCAAACAATATGCCATCGGCGGAAAGAACCAGGAGAACGACTGCCACCAGAACCTTGTCGGCGATTGGGTCAAGCATCACGCCAAGCGAAGACTGCTGCTGCCATTTGCGCGCCAGATACCCGTCAAAGAAATCCGTAATTGCCGCTACCACGTAAATGCCGAGCGCCACCCACCGCGCGGTAAAACCGCCATACATAAGCAATCCGGCAACTACAGGCACCGCAATAATGCGGCCATAGGTGAGCACATTCGGCAAATTCCAAATCTCGGAAAAGCGCGTTTTGCGCGGTCTGGAATTCAGTAGGCTATCGCTCATCCCGCTCCCTCATGAAAGTGGTCATAAATGGCCTGCGCCAACGCACTGCTCACACCTTCGACTGCGGCCAAATCACCGGCACTGGCCCTGGAAACCGCTTTGGCCGATCCAAAGCTCTGGAGCAAGGCTTTCTTGCGCATTGGACCAATGCCCTCAATCTCATCCAACGGACTAACCCCCATCGCCTTTTTGCGCCGGGCCCTGTGGCTGCCAATGGCAAAACGGTGGGCTTCGTCCCGTAGTCGCTGGATATAATACAGCACCGGATCGCGCGCCGCCAGCATGAAGGACGGCTTGCCCGACACGAAGAAATGCTCGCGGCCCGCATCGCGATCTGGTCCCTTGGCCACGCCCACAAC
>JANMPF010000374.1:0-2254 GCA_031369725.1 Rhodobiaceae bacterium
CGCAAGATTTAGCATAATCTGCCAAAATTGGCAAATTTCATGGGCAGAATGGCTGAAAATTCCACGCCACTTCTGTTATTATCGGAACAACCAATGTGAGGAGAGTTTTGCCATGTCCAACCTCGTCAATGCCCGCCAACTTAGTCCTTTGCGCAATTCAACCGCTGCAGTTTCGATTGAATCGCTGGTTGATGAACAGCTGCATCACTTTGCCATTGACCCCACCTCCGCCAGCGGCCAAGCGCTCTCGAAGCTCGCCCGCAGTCTTTACGCGGCCAACGCCGCCACGCATGACCTCATGGACATGACCAACGCTGTACTCGCTGGCCTTGACCGCAAGGACCGTATTGCTTTGTTCAATGCCAAGCGTTTTGCCTGCTTCCAGCTTGCCAAGGTGCTGGACAATTTGCAAAGCCCCATGCGCCGCACCTATCAGTCGCTTTCCGGGCGCCAAGGGCCTGGGGCGGCGCGCGGACCCTATCCTATTTTCGATAATGTGACGGCGATATTCTCGGCCACTCCCGTTGTCACCCGCACCGCCACCTATCTTTATGCCTGTGTGGAATGGGCAGAAGATGCCTTCAAGGGCAAGGAACTGCTGCACGAAATTTATTCGCGGCTACTCAATCCAACATCGGTCAGTCTTGCCAACCACATCGTGGATGTTGAGGCAGGGCCTTTGGCGCGGGAATATTTCGCCTGGAATTTCAATTCCGGCATGGCCGCCGTTGATTCAACACTGGCGCATCTCCTGGGCTATCAGGATATCGTGCTGGCCAGCCGCAATATCTACGGCGGGTGCTATCAGCTGCTGCACGACTGGTATGGCAAGCGCAGCAACCTTGATGTGGCCGTGAACTGGTTTGACGGGTACACGGCGGTGGAGTTCGGTGCGGCACTTGTTGCCGTGAAGAATACCTATGCCGGCCGTATCGCAGAAGGACGTCATATCTATGTTTATCTTGAAAGCCCTTGTAATCCGCATGGGCATGTTCTTGATGTGGCGGCAATCTGCCGGGCTGCCCATGCCGAGGGTCTCACCGTCATTTGCGATTCAACGGTTGGCACGCCATTCCTGCATCCTGTCCTGCGCCGGGAAGATACTGCCGAGCGGCCCGACTATGTCATTCACTCCTATACGAAAGACCTGGCCGGCTATGGTGCAACAACGGCTGGCGTGGTCATTGCCCGCAATGAATTGATGTTCCTGCCGAAAGGCGGTAAGGCCGAAATGACTGGTCCGGGTGGCCAGATCAGAACTGTCAACTGGGATGAGACGCTGTTCTGGAATGTCTATTACATCAAGGGCGCCTTTCTTGATTCCGACAAGGCCTATGAAGTGATCAATGGGATGCGCACACTGGAGTTGCGCATGTTGGCAAAATGCATCACCACAACGGTGCTGGCGCGGGCCTTGGCCGCACATCCGGCGATCAATGTGAATTGTTCAGCCGTGCCGGGACACCCCAATGCGCACTTACGTGAAGCCAACATGTTTCTTGGTCTTCCCGCCCCCCTGTTCACCATCGACTTTGAGCCAAAACCTGGTGCGAGGCCCTTGCCGCGGGAGGCGTTCAAGGCGTTTTTCGATTGCCTTGAACCAGTATTTGGCTTGCAGGTAAGCCTTGGCCAGACCAACAGCGTTGTGCTGTGTCCGGCCCTTACCAGCCATTCTGAAATGTCGGACGCAGCCCTTGGTGAGGCTGGAATTTCGCGCACAACCATTCGCATTGCCGTGGGCAACGAGGATCCGCGAAATCTGTTGACCCATATCATCCGCGCCTCGGAGCTTGCATTTGATCCCGTGTCTCCGGGATTTTCCAAAGGCTTCATGGTGGCAGAAGAGGTTGACAGGCTGTTTGAGGAAAATTACGTCGATACCCACAGGCGTTACGTCAGGAGCCGCCCGAAAATGGCGGAACTGATGGAGTGATTGCAGGGCCATGACCAATGGCTGTCTCCTGATCTGTATCAGTCAAGAAGAATATGGCGCCTGCTTCCTATGGGAGCCGCCTATGCCAATTAAATGGGATTTGCACTAGCACTACCAGCAAAACGTCTCACAAATAATATCGGGTTGCGGCTCGATCTCCGCTTCGCTCACTCCTGCCGAAATGCCCTGTTGCACCAGTAACGTTGTAAGTCCCGCATCGCGCCCGCCGGCCACATCATGTTCGGCACTGTCACCAATGCATAAGACGCGCTTGGGCTGGTTAAGAAGTTCCATGGCATACAGATAAATCGAGGGGTAAGG
>JANMPF010000409.1:0-1960 GCA_031369725.1 Rhodobiaceae bacterium
AGTCCATGTTTCCCTCCGGGCGCACGCAGCGCCTTTGAAGCCCCCCATGGTTTATCTCCTAGAATCACGCAAACAGGAAGGGAAGATTTAATCTCTCAACAATTCATTGATGGAGGTCTTGGAGCGGGTTTTCTCGTCCACCCGCTTGACGATTACCGCGCAGTAGAGCGAAGGGCTCGGCGTGTTGATGGGGAAATTGGGTTGCGGCAGTGAACCCGACACCACGACCGAATAGGGTGGCACGCGACCCATGAATACCTCGCCGGTCGCCCGGTCGATAATCTTGGTGGATTGGCCAATGAACACGCCCATGGAAATAACCGAGCCTTCACCCACCACAACGCCTTCCACCACTTCCGAGCGCGCACCGATGAAGCAATTGTCTTCAATGATGGTGGGGCCGGCCTGCATGGGTTCCAACACGCCGCCAATGCCAACACCGCCTGAGAGATGCACGTGTTTGCCAATTTGGGCGCAGGAGCCTACGGTCACCCAGGTATCAACCATGGTGCCTTTATCCACATAGGCGCCAAGATTGACGAATGACGGCATCAGGATGGCACCGGGGGCGATGTAAGCCGAGTGGCGCACGATGCAGTTTGGCACGGCGCGGAATCCGCCTGCCCTGAAATCCTTGGCAGTCCAGCCATCAAATTTCGATGGCACCTTGTCCCACCATTTGGATTTTCCGGGGCCACCGCCCATGAGCTCCATGTCGTTCAAGCGGAATGACAGCAAAACGGCTTTCTTGAGCCACTGGTTGGTTACCCACTTGCCATCGATTTTTTCGGCCACACGGGCGGCACCTGAATCAAGCAGTGCAAGCGCGTGCTCAACGGCTTTACGGGTGGGTCCCCGGGTTTTCAGTGAAACCTTGTCACGGGTTTCCCATGCGGCTTCGATGATTAGTTGAACGTTTTTCATGGGGATTGGCTCCTGCAATTGCTTCAGTTTATGGCGATCTTTTTCAGGAAGCCAGCGAGATGATTGGTGGTGTGGTGAACATAATCGGGCGTTGCCCCACCATTCAGGATATTGGCATCTGCATTGTCATCAGAGGTGATCAAAACCGTGGTCATGCCCAGATCATGGGGGGCTTCGAGATTGCGCGCAATATCCTCAAACATGGCAGACGTCTTGGGCCTGATGTTGGTGTGTTTCACAAACTTCTCATACGGCCCACGCTCAGGCTTTGGAATATAATCGGAATTGACGATATCAAAAATATCCTTGAAATGGCGGGTGACACCCAAACGGTTCAACACGCTTCTGGCGTGGGCAACAGTACCATTGGTGAAAATCAATTTGCGGCCGGGCAAGGCGCTCAGGGCCTCGTCCAGGGCCACGTCCACAGGCACTGGAGCGTAGTCAATGTTATGGGCGTGATGCAAAAAATATTTGGGGTCAACTTCATGTTCCACCATGAGGCCACGCAATGTGGTGCCATATTTGTGGAAAAGGCCTTTTTGAATGGCCCTGGCTTCAGCGGGCGGAACACTTAAAATTTCAGATACAAGCCCCGTCATTTTCCTGTCGATCTGGTCGAACAGGCGGCATGAGGCAGGGTATAGCGTGTTGTCGAGATCAAACACCCATGTATCGATATGTGCAAAACCCCTCATACACCAGTCCTTGAAACGCGGGTGCCAACGCCGTGCGGGGTGAGTAATTCAAGAAGCACCGAGTGCGGCACGCGGCCATCCAGGATAATCACGCCTTCCACGCCTGATTCAACAACGGCGATGGCGCTTTCGACTTTTGGAATCATGCCGGCAGTGATCGTGCCATTGGCAATGAGGGCCGGAATATCGGCGATTTTCAGCTCGCTGATGAGTTGTTGGTTTTTATCGAGAACACCGGACACATCTGTCAGCATGAGCAAGCGCTTGGCTTGCGTTGCCGTGGCGATGGCACCTGCCGCGGTATCGGCATTCACGTTATAGGTGTCGCCCTCCCAGCC
>JANMPF010000423.1:0-2253 GCA_031369725.1 Rhodobiaceae bacterium
ATTTCGCAGTTGGTGGGTGGTGAGCAGCCTTCGCTTGAATTGGCCCTGAAAATTGCGGGCCTCACCTCCAACCAGGTTCGCCCTGAGGATTTTAAGGAAATTACCATGACGAAGACACTCGATACGGTTGAAGAAGCCATCAAGGCGATTGCCAATGGTGAAATGGTGGTGGTGGATGACGATGACGACCGGGAAAACGAGGGCGACCTGATTGCAGCTGCTGCCAAAATTACGCCCGAACAAATGGCTTTCATGGTGCGACACACCTCCGGCATCGTGTGTACGCCGATGGCTGCGGAAGATGCGCGGCGGTTGAAGCTTGATCCCATGGTGGCGCTGAATGACGCGCCGATGGGCACGGCCTTTACGATCACCGTTGATTACAAGGAGGGCCTCACGACCGGCATTTCGGCACGCGAGCGGTGTGCCACCGTGCATGCACTGGCCAACATGAATGTGCAGGCGCAAGACTTCGTCAGGCCCGGCCACATATTTCCGCTGGTGGCAAAATCCGGTGGCGTTCTCATGCGTTCGGGCCATACGGAAGCGGCGGTGGATTTGGCCCGTCTGGCGGGGTTCTCGCCGGCAGTTGGGGTCATTTGCGAACTGGTGAATGATGATGGTTCGGTAAAGCGGGGGCCGCAGGTCTTGGCCTTCGCGCGCGCGCATGGTTTGAGGATCATTTCGGTAGCTGACCTCATTGCGCACCGGCAGCTGCGCGAGCGGCTGGTTGAACAGACTGCCAAGTTTGATGTGGACACGAAAATTGGAACGGCACAGGGTTATTCCTATGTCACGCGGTTTGATACTGTGGAGCAACTGGCACTGGTTTATGGCGATATTTCCGGCGGCAAGAATATTCCGGTTCGGCTGCACCGCGAAAATGTTCTGGAAGATGTGTTCGGCAACCGCGACACGATTGACGCGGTGTTTGAAATTTTCAAGCGCGAAGGCAAGGGGGTTCTGGTTTACCTGCAGGAAGGTACAACGGGTGTGCCCGCCAGCCAGCTTTCCGGCGACAAAACCGCCAGTGCCAACACGCGGGCGCAGACATGGCTGGACATTGGCCTGGGCGCCCAGATATTGCGGGATCTCAGT
The DNA here is from genome assembly GCA_031369725.1 of Rhodobiaceae bacterium. Classification (GTDB taxonomy): domain Bacteria; phylum Pseudomonadota; class Alphaproteobacteria; order Rhizobiales; family Aestuariivirgaceae; genus Aestuariivirga. Next base: position 1,099 of record JANMPF010000423.1, read on the forward strand.
GTAAGCTCGATCCGGCTTATCTCCTCCAGCAACCGCCACTATGTGGGCTTGTCAGGCTTTGGGATTGAGATCACCGAGACACTGAAAATCGGTGGCTAGCGAATGGGAATGGTTTCAGATAGGCTTTGCCGATGCCGAGACTTAAACCGAAGACGCTTTCTGTGCTGCCGCCAAGCTTGATTGGGTGGCGTGAACGGGTGCATTTGCCGAGGCTGGGTTTGGGACCGCTCATCGCCAAGATTGATACGGGTGCGCGAACCGCGGCACTTCACGCGGAAGACATTTCAATCAGGGGGCACCACGTCAAATTCTGTATTCCCATGAATGGGACAAACCACCATTATGAATTGCCCGTCAAAGGCCAGCGCCGTGTCAAAAGCACCAGCGGGCACAGTGAAATGCGGGCCGTTGTTGAAACCGACATTGCCATCGGCACAACCAGATTCACCGCTGAAATTACCCTGACCAACCGCACCGACATGGGGGTTCCCATGCTGCTTGGCCGCGCCACCATTCGCGGAAAATTCATTGTTCACCCCGGGCGCTCGTTCCTGATCTCGCGCACCAAACGGAAACCCAAATGAAAATTGCCCTGCTCACCCGCAATCCGAAACTGTTTTCGCACCAGCGCCTGATGGAAACGGCCATTGCGCGCGGCCATGACATTGTGCCGATTGATTATTTGCGCTGTTACATGAACATCACATCGCGCAAACCGGAACTGCGCTATCTCGGCGAAAAGCTGACAGGCTTTGATGCGGTGATCCCGCGCATTGCCGCATCGCACACGTTTTATGGGCTTGCGGTTTTGCGGCAATTTGAAATGATGGGGGTTTATCCGCTGAATGAATCGGTTGCCATCGGCCGCTCGCGCGACAAGCTGCGAAGCCTGCAAATACTTTCGCGCGAGGGGGTTGGCATGCCGGTCACCGCCTTTGCCAAGGATACCTCACGCACCCATGACGTTTTGGAAATTGTAGGCGGTGCCCCGGTGGTAATCAAGCTGCTGGAAGGCACACAAGGCATTGGCGTGGTTCTGGCGGAAACGGAAAAATCCGCCAAGTCGGTGATCGATGCGTTCAATGGGGTTGATATTGCCATTCTGGTGCAGGAGTTCATCAAGGAATCCGAGGGGCGCGATATTCGTGCCCTTGT
>JANMPF010000440.1:0-3245 GCA_031369725.1 Rhodobiaceae bacterium
TTGTTGCCTTGCATATTTCCAGTCTCGCGCAATTGCGACATTAAATCCCGCATGGCCAGTGCCATGCCAATGCCATCCTCGGTGAAGGGCTTGCCTGTGTATGCCAAAACCCTGGCACCCTTCTTTATGGCACGTGAAGCAAGAGGAATATCCCCGGTGATGACGATGTCATTGGCAACCACATGTTCAACTATCCAGTCATCGGCTGCATCAGCACCTTCGGCCACAACCACACGCCTGACATTCTCGCCTACGGGCAACCGCATGTGGGAATTTGAAACATAGTGGACAACCAGCCCGTGCCGGGTCGCAACCTTGGCCGCCTCGTCCTTCACCGGACAGGCATCCGCATCAACATAGATTTGCAAAGCCGCTTTCATTTGCATTTATCTGGAATGCCATCTAGCTCACATTATTCGGCAATTCCGCCTCCCGCCTTGCGATGAAATCTTTCAAGCCGTCTGCAATGCCTTGTTCCAGCATGGGTTCTTCATAGGCGGCCAGCATCGCAGCTGCCTTTTCACGGCCCCGCGTGTCGTGATCCTTGGCCCCTTCGGCGGACCATTGTTCATACGGATTGAAGTCCATGACCGAGGGCATGAAGAAGGCGCTTTCGAAATGTTCAAGCGTGTGTTTGGTGCCCAGGAAATGCCCCTGCGGCCCCACTTCTCGAACGGCGGCCATGGCTTCCTTGAAATCATCAAAGGAAAGCCCCTGGGCGTATTTATACCAGCCCTGAAGTTGCTCGGCGTCAGTCACGAATTTGGAATAGCCGCAACAAAGTCCGGCCTCCAGCCAACCCGCCACATGCCAGATGTAATTGGCACCCGAAAGAATTGCCGCGTGCATGAGCATATTGGATTCATAACCTGCCTGTGCGTCATTGAGCTTCGAGCCCACATGGAACCCCGACGTGCGCCATGGCAGTTTATATTTCCGCGCCAGCGCCCCCATGACAAACATCATCTGGGCAGCCTCCGGCGTGCCGCCCATGGGTGCCCCGGTTTTCATGTCCACCGTGACCATGAACTGTCCGTAAATTTGTGGAGAGCCGGGACGAATGAGTTGGGTGAAGGCAACACCAGCCAGTGCTTCCGCATTGACCTGCGCCACAGCGCCAATGGACGAAGCAGAGGTTGAGGCACCACACAGCGCAAAGGGTGCCAAAATCAGCGGCTGGTTATGCCTGGCGTAAACCTTCATGGCATCCAGCATTGTTGCATCCCATACCAGCGGTGAATTGCAATTGGTGATCGACACCACAACTGTGTTGTCTTTCACATAAGTCTCGCCAAAGACGATGCCCGCCATTTTCATGACATCTTCGGCACGCTCCTTGGATGTGACGATGCCCATAAACGGCTTGTCGGAATGCTTGAGAGCCGAATGAATGATATGCAAATGGCGCTTGGGAACCGGAACTTCCATTGGCTCGCAAATAATCGAACTGGTGGAATGCAGCGCCGGCGACATGTAGGCCAGCTTGTGCAGGTTATTGAGATCAGCCAGCGAACCGTAGCGCCGCTCACCGTCAAGACCCCGAACATAAGGTGCTCCATACATGGGAACAAACACCGTGTTCTTGCCACCCACCTTAACGGTGCGATCAGGGTTGCGCGCGTTCAGTGTAAATTCCGACGGCACCGTTGCAACCAGGTTCATCACAAGCGCACGGTCAATGCGAACGCGCGTACCCCGCACATCAGCGCCAGCCGCCTTCCACATGGCTATCGCTTCATCATCGCGGAATTCGCAGCCCACCTCTTCAAGGATTTTCATCGACTCGTCGTGAATGAGTTCAACCGCTTCATCCGGCACCATCTGGTAGGTGGGAATATTGCGCACAAGGGTGGGAAACGACGCCATGGGCACCGCTCGCAAGGCCCGGCGCCCCTCGCGCCCGCCGCTGCGTTTGCCCGTGGCGGTTACCTGCTTTGCCAGTTCCATAGTATTGATCATTGCGCACTCACTTGGTTACCGCTGCCATTGAGCACCACGTGGGGTCATCAATCAACACCCGTTCATCACATCCAATGAGTGAGTAAATCTCAAGTGAGTGTGCCCAAAAGAAAATCTCGCAAGATGAGTGCCTCACGCGACAATCCGGTTTTACTGTTCCAGCAAATATAGAACGAGCCCGGTGCTGCAATCTCGGCGTCTGTCACCTGCACGAGGTGGCGGCGATCCAGCAGTGGCTTGATGAGATTCTGCCAGCCCAGAACCAGTCCTTGGCCGTCCTGTGCTGCCTGCAGGGCAATGACATAGCTATTGAAGCGCCGTACACTCAGGCGCTTGTGGGGGAAACCGACATCACGCAGGAAATCCGGCCACGTTGTCCATGTCCAGTCTGTTCCCTCAACCGACAATAGTGGATGCGAAGCGATATCGCGCAATGACTTCAGCTTGTGCCGGCGCACATAGTCGGGGCTGGCAGCGGCAATGATCTTGTCGTCAAACAGCTTTAGCACCCCTTCATTGGGCCACACCCCGTCGCCATAACGCACACGTAAATCAACATCAGCGCGAAACAGGTCCTGCGCCCGGTCCGAAATCATGTGGTCGATGATGATATCCTGGTGGGCGTTCCAGAAATCACCCAGCCTCGGCATCAGCCAATGCTGGGCAAAGGCATTGGTGGTGCCAATGGAAACAATCCGCACCTTGTTGGTGCGGCGGATTTCCTGCAGGTTGAGCGCCAGCCGCTCAAACGTTTCCTTCAGGCTGTGATACAGGGCCTCGCCTTCCAGTGTCAGTTGCAGGGCACGATGCAGGCGAATGAACAGGGCGCAACCCAGCTCCTCTTCCAGCGCTTTGACCTGTTTGGAGACAGCCCCCGCCGTTACATTCAATTCAGCACACGCGCGCGTCAGGCTTAAATGCCGGGCCGCGGCTTCAAAAGCCGCCAGCGCGTTGAGCGAGGGAAGACCGTAATACCTGCGAACCATGATGAAACTGACACAAGCACACCTCATACGATTGAGTAAAGCTCACTCTATCGGACAATGTCGGCAAGCCTCCCGCATTGTGCACTGCAACCTGGTTTGCACAAGGAGAGTTGACGTTATCCAAACCCGCCTTCACAATGCCGACTCAGGGGAAGGCTTATCGCAGAATATGGCGCCGGGGGGTGCTATGCGGCAGGATTTTCAAAATAATTTCACAATGTCCGGGTCCCCTCGGATAGGCAGGGAGAAGCCACATGGCTGATAAACATAGTCTGACCGAGGACGAAAAAGTCCTCCACG
>JANMPF010000443.1:0-2898 GCA_031369725.1 Rhodobiaceae bacterium
GTTTGAGTCATACACCCACGAGAACGTGTGGGGGCTGTCAAGCTTGGGTACACGCTGGGCTATCTTGATGATACCACCCACCGGCATGTCATCGGCACGGGCCACTGAAATCATGTCGCCACCAGCGATCTTACCTGCCCACATGTAGGCGGAAGGCGCTGCCATGCCGAGAAGGGTCGCATAGCGCAGGAAATCCCGGCGCCCCATGCTCTTGTCAGCCAGCTGCTGCTTCAGTGAACCAATCAGTTTGTGTTCTTTGTCACTCATTGTCGTTTCTCCCTTTGGTCGCTCTTTTTTAGTTGCTTTATTCTTATTCCTCTTTTCACTCTTCGCAAAGGGTAAGAATCCCCATTCTCAGCCGCCGGGATTTGCAATCTCCCAAGGTGCCATCCAGTTACCAGGAACCCTGAGGCTTGCCCCAGCATCTTTCTCAATCAACCGGCATACCGATGTTTCGCCAGCGTCGCGAGGCCCAAGGCCTTTACGCAAAGAGCCAGCGGGAAGCTAGCGCCATAGTCGCCCGCAAAGATCGCAGCCAGCCCCTAGAGGTCCTTGGCCAGCCGCAGGGCGTCATAAATTGCGGCATGGATATTGCGAGAAGCTACCGCATCGCCAATGCGGAAAAGCCGGAATTTACCCTCGGGGTTGGTTGCGATCTCCTGCGGACGTCCGTCAACCAGGGCAAGATGGTCCACTTCGCCACGGTTGATCGAGTATTCCTTGAGTGCAAAGTAGAGATCAGCTAACGGCTCGGTACCATTTTCCACCACCACCTGGTCAACAATCCGCTCGCCGCAATCTGCTTGGGTATAGGGACTCCAGAGGATTGCGCGTATTTTGTTGCCAACTCTTTCCAACGCCCTGATGCGGGTCATAGTGGTAATCTCCACCCTGTGGCGCGTCAGGCTTTTCATGTAGGGTACCAAATTAAGTCCACCCATTTCGGCCGCGAAAAAGCGTTCAGGGCTTATCAGTTCGAGCTGCGATCCTGCTTCTGCAATGAATTCGGCTGCCGCAAGGCCAGGATGGGCACCATTGTCATCAAACAGCAGAACATCTTCAGCAGGTTTAACGTCACCTGACAGGATATCCCAGCTTGAAACCGCAAAATCGCCGCCCTGCTCAATGGCGCGCTTTTGCGGACGGCCGCCGGTCGCCACAAAGACGACGTCGGCAGCGAGCGCCAGAATGTCTTCAGTCTCGGCATAACTGTTGAAGCGTAACTCAACACTTAGCCGCTCACATTGCGCGATTCGCCAATCAACAATGCCAATGAGCTCCTTGCGGCGGTGCAGTTGGACAAGCAGGCGGATCTGTCCTCCGGCCTGAGGTGCAGCCTCCAGCACAGTAACCCTGTGGCCGCGCTCGGCGGCAACGCGCGCTGCCTCAAGTCCCGCTGGACCAGCGCCAACGATGACAATACTCTTGCGCTTGCCGGCGCTCCGGGTGACAACATGCGGCATGCTTGCTTCGCGTCCCGTTGCCGGGTTGTGTACGCAAAGCGCTTCATGACCCTCATAGATACGGTCAAGGCAATAAGTGGCGCCAACACAGGGGCGGATGTCGTGCTCACGGCCTTCCGCTATCTTCTTCACGATATGGGGGTCCGCCATCAGCGCGCGCGTCATTCCCACCATGTCAAGCTTACCCTCCCGGATGGCATGCCGTGCGGTTGCCACATCATTGATGCGGGCTGCATGAAAGACAGGAAATTTGACTTGCGCCCGCACCTCACCTGCAAAATCGAGGCTGGGCGATGAGCGCATGCCTGCCACCGGAATAATGTTGGCCAGTGGCGCATCATGGTCGATGTGGCCTTTTATGATGTTGAGGAAGTCGATGAGGCCGGAGTTCTTGAATCGCTGGCAGATCGCGATGCCCTCTTCGCGCGTAAGGCCTTTCTCCCAATCCTCATCAGCAGCGATACGCAAACCCACAAGCAGCTTGTCGCCAATCCGGTCACGAATGGACTGTAAAATGCGCATGCCAAAGCGGAGACGGTTTTCCAGGTTTCCACCATATTCGTCATGGCGCTGACCTGTCGCGGGCGACCAGAAGCCGTCGACGAGATGGCCATAGCATTCAAGTTCAAAACCATCGAGGTTGGCGTCTTTCATACGTTCGGCGGCATCCACATAATCTTTGATAATGCGTTCAATATCCCAGTCTTCCATTTCCTTGGGAAAGGCGCGGTGCGCGGGCTCGCGGATGGGGGATGGTGCCAGAACCGGCAACCAGTCTGCCTTGTTCCACAACGTGCGGCGACCCAAATGGGTAAGCTGGATCATTACCGCGGTACCATGTTCATGACATTCGTCGGCAAGCTTCCGCAGCCACGGCACGATTTCATCCTTGTAGGCCAGCAGATTGCCAAAGACGGGCGGTGAATCGCGCGAAACAATGGCTGATCCTGCCGTCATGGTGAGGGCAACCCCGCCTTTGGCCTTCTCCACGTGATAGAGCCGGTAACGATCCTTGGGGAATCCATCCTCGCTGTAGTTTGGCTCATGCGAAGTGGACATGATTCTGTTTTTGAGTGTAAGGTTCTTGATTTGGTAAGGCTGCAGCAGTGGATCATCGGATCGGATCAGCGTTTTCATGGGAAAGTACTCGAGGATTCTCTTGTGGAAGAAATCCAAGCATCTCCGTTGGTGTTAAGCAAGTCGCTTGCCGATAAAATAGACTCATATCTGAACCGCGTCCGATGAACTGCGCTCAATGGTTAGTAAGCAGGCTCAAAGCCTTGATATTATTTCTGTTAATCGGCTGAGAATGGTGCCCCACGGCGATGCCAGTGCCGTCGCCGTCAAAGAGGGGCACGCCACCAGACACAAGGACGGCCAGCATGAAACAAGATGGACGCGGCGGCGGACGGAAGGCAAGAGCTGGAAGGGCAAG
>JANMPF010000504.1:0-3864 GCA_031369725.1 Rhodobiaceae bacterium
CAAAAAGCGAGCCAGTGCCATCACTTCGACCACGCCTACGGCAAACACTATCGCCGTGTCTTTCAAGAGCACGATGGCAAAGTTTGTGATCGGCGGCAGCATGGTCCAGATCGCTTGTGGCAACACAATGTAGCGCATGGCGCGAACCGGTGTCATGCCCAGCGACAGGGCTGCCTCCATCTGCCCCCTGTGGATCGATTCAATTCCGGCGCGATAGACCTCAGAAAGATAGGCAGCACCATTGAGGCCAAGGCTCACAATAGCCGCCTGCATTGGCGATGGATTAAAGCCAACATCAGGAAGACCGAAATATATGACAAACAGCTGAACCAAGGCTGGCGTGCCGCGAAAGAATTCGACATATGCAGTAGAGACCCAGCGCAGCATGCGCCACCTCGAAAGCCGTAGCAGTGCCACGACTAGCCCGAAGATAAGCGCGAAAATCAGTGCTCCAATGGCAACCGTCAAAGTTTCCGGCCAACCATCCAATAGGGTCGTGAGGAAGTACCACCCCTTCTTTTCAATAATTTCCCAGAAGCCCATCCCGCCCGCTCGCTACCGCTCTTGAATGTGTTTTAGGAATTCTCGTGTGCGCGTTTTCTTGGGCTTGAATAAAACCTCACGTGGCTTTCCCTGTTCAACAATGTTGCCTTGGTCCATGAAAACAACCCGGTCAGAAACCTCGCTGGCAAACTGAATTTCATGGGTTACGATTACCATGGTGCTGCCTTCTTCCGCCAGCTGGCGCATAACGCGTAGCACTTCGCCAATGAGTTCTGGATCAAGTGCCGATGTGGCTTCGTCGAATAACATCAACTTAGGCTGCATGGCCAGTACCCTGGCAATGGCGACGCGTTGCTGTTGCCCTCCTGACAAGCGTTCCGGATATTCACTGATCTTGTGACCGAGCCCCACTTTTTCCAGCATCTTGCGACCCTGATCTTCGGCTTCTTCCCTGGACAGCCCCAGCACTTTTTGGGGAGCGATTGTCACGTTGCCAAGGGCTGTCAAATGCGGAAACAGATTGAATCGTTGAAAAACAAAACCAATTTCCCTTCGCTCCCTGGCAAGTTCCCTGTCGCTCTGGTGAACGTAGCGACCCCCCGTCTCTCTTTCCCCTATAAGCTTGTCGTCGATGTAGATGTGACCGGAACTGGGTTTCTCAAGATAGTTGATGCATCGCAGTAACGTTGTCTTACCGGAACCGGAGGGACCGATGATCGATACCTTCTCCCCCCGCTCGACATTCATGCAGACGCCAGTAAGTACTTTCAATTGACCAAACTGCTTATGAATATCCACTATTCGGAGAAGTGGACTCGCATTTGGTTTCTTGCTCATTCGCACCCTTGTATTGCCGGGAGATTATATTGACCGTGAGGTTCATTACCAACAAAGTTCACGCGGCGGCTGGAGGCAATCCAGCGCCGCGACGACAATGCGTAAATCTGTAATTTCACTTAGAAGCAGTGATCGGCATTTGGTGCTTTGTAATCCGCGGGACGATCAACTCCAATACGTGAGTTCACTTCCGGTGGCACAAACCACGCCTTGTCACCGAGTCCGTATTTAGCCATAGCCTTGACATTCAGGCAGTCTGCCCAGACTTGCTTGATGGCGACATTCATGGCTTCCGCCAGTTCTGGCTCATTTTTATTGACGCCGAATATAACATTATATTTGGCTGACATGATCGGATATTTGTCCATCTCTGATGTGAGCGGCAATTGCTTCAGCTTCCACTCCGGATGCTGGTGGATGCCATACTGAACGAGCGGTGGATCAATAATCGCAATATCGATGCGGCCCGCGATCAAATCCTGCATGACGCCATCCGAAGTGTCGTAGAGCTTCACTTCTCCGATTCCGTCCACGGTTTTCAGCTCCGGCACCAATGTGAAACCAGTAACTGTACCAACCTTGCGACCCTTCATGTCGGCGAAAGTAGTAAAATTGTTCTCTTCTTTCTGAGCCAGCATTGTCCCGAAATAGTAAATCGGCTCTGTAAGAATCATGATCTTCGTGCGCGCTTCCAGCCAACCCATCGCACCATGCATGACGTCGGTTTTGCCCTGCTTGGTTGCTTCAATGAGTGCGGCCCAGTCCATCTGCACGACTTTCGGTTCGAGACCGATCTGCTTGGCCACAAACGCCATTACCTCACCATCGGTACCGCTGAGTTGGCCGTCCTTGTATTGGGTCATCGGCATGTCGCCGTTAATGCCAATTGTTAGTTTGCCAGCTTCAAGCGTCTTTACCTCAGCGCTAGCATATGAAGTCGTCGCCACAATAATGACGGCAGCGGAAACGATCGCTTTGGCCCAGCTTGTAAATGCGAAGGCTTTGTTCTTCCGGTGTGATTCAATGCTCATGGATTCTCTCCTCTTGAAATTTTTCTCATTCATTGTTTTCGTTCGTGAGATTGCATTCTGCGAAGATTACGTGCTCCTCCGCTGGCAAGTTTTACAGATTGCTTGCCAGTCATTGTTTATGAGCGTATCATCCTATGATTGATAGGTTCAAGCAAAAAACACTGTCGATATTGCAGATTCTTAGTGGATGGCCTTGGCGATCAGGAGAGCAGGCCACTGTCTAACGAGTGAATCCAGTTGTGAAGATCGGCGTATGGCATGTTTACCAATTGGCGCGAGTACAGTTCGGCCTTTTTTGGGTCGCGTTTAGCAATTGCGTGAGTTACTTTTCGATGCAATGGCAATCCTTTTTCGAATGAGCCAGGTGCCTCAGTAGTAATGGCGACCTGGTTCTTCATCAAGGGCGCTATCATGGAGCCCAAGTGTCGCAAGATGATGTTGTGAGAGGCGTTATAGATGCTGCGATGGAAGGCAATATCGGCCTGCGGTACCTTCTCTGGATTTCCAACGCACGCAAAAAGTCTGTCAAAGGCCAAGCCTATTTCTACGATTTCCTCATCTGTCGCCCGAAGAGCGGCCAAATATGAAGCTTTTGGCTCGATGATACGTCTGAATTCGACGAAATCATGGGCATTCTGCAAGTCGCTGCCATCAAGCGAAAACCATTCGACAACGGCAGGGTCCAATACATTCCAGCTTTCTTGCGAGCGAACTCGAGTGCCCGTTTTGGGGCGCACTTCCAGCAAGCCCTTGCTAGTCAAAACCTTGATGGCTTCACGAAGCACGTTCCGGCTAATGCCAAGTTCGGCAGAAAGCTCGGGTTCGGTCGGAAGCCCACCTCGGTGGGCAAAGTCACCACGAACAATGCGTTGGCCAAGCTGCTCGACAGCCAGGTCCGTTAATGATCGGCGGCGGAGCCGGGTTGAGGCGTCTTTGAGCAGGATTTTCATACCCTGTGCCATACACCAAAATTTGGAGGAGAAGCAAAATGATAAATGCAGTCAAGACCGGGCTACCTGCGCCAAACTCCCCTATCGAATGGGCAACAATGGCGGACGGCGTTCTCTACACAGCGCAAATTCCTATCAAGATGGACGGTACGATCGAGTCAGGCGACATCAGAGCGCAGACGCGCCTGACACTCGATAATCTCAAACGAACAATTGTCGCCGCTGGCGGAACACTATCGAATGTTGCCCAAGTTCTCGTCTATCTGCCACACTCTTCGGACTTTCCGGGGATGAATGAGATTTACGGGCAGTATTTCGAGCGGCCTTTTCCCAATCGAGCCACAATCGTGGCTCAGCTTATGGTGCCAGGTGCGCGGATCGAGATCGTTGCTTATGCACACATCGGCAAGCAAAAGCCACACGCAGTCGCGGGCCGGAGCGTGGCACGCAAAGTTGCCAGCAAAACGCCCGGAAGCCCGAAAAAATGAAAATTGCGGTGTTGGGTGCGGGAATCGTGGGGCTTACGACAGCCTATCAATTGA
>JANMPF010000532.1:0-3119 GCA_031369725.1 Rhodobiaceae bacterium
GGTCTGCCTTGCCTTCATTTTCGATGGTTGAATAGTGAAACTCATGGGCGCGCAATGGCTTTGTCCACGGGCCACCCAGGGGTGTAAGCTGGCGATAGCCCAAATGCAGCTTGGGCGTGGCAAAACTGGTGGTGAGCGGCAGGAGGCCCGCCATGGCGTGGGTCTCGCCTACAGCATCCATAATGGCATCGCCGAGTACCATATAGCCGCCGCACTCGCCATAGATCAGGGCCGTGGAATTGCGGAGGCCGGCAAGGAAGTTATGGCTTTGCGCCAGGACACCAGCCTGCAGTTCGGGGTAACCGCCCGGCAGGAAAACGGCATCTGCGCTTGGATCGGGTGCCTCATTGTTCAACGGAGAGAAGAAAGAAAGCGCGGCACCTGATTGCGTCCAACTTTGGAGAATGTGCGGATACACAAAACTGAAGGCGAGGTCATGGGCGATGGCAATGCGCTGGCCAAGGGGTGGCAGAATGGAGTGATTCGCTCTCCCGAGGCGCAACTCGGCACCAATTATCAACAAATTGTCAAGATTTGTTTCACGTGCAACCGCTAAGGAAACAGACTCGATAAAGGTTTCAAGCTGTTGATTCTCCAATGCTTGCACGAGTCCGAGGTGCCGCGATGGCCACTTGAGTGAGTCATCACGCCGCACTACGCCAAGGATCGGCACATTCAGCGGTGCAAGGGCTGCAACGAGAAGGTCGGCGTGCCGGTCACTGGCCACGCGGTTGAGGATAATGCCGGCAAAGTTCAAACCGTCTTGAAAGTTAAAGAAGCCTTGGGCTAAAGCTGCGATGGACTGGGCCTGGTGGCTGGCATCAAGCACCAGGATGATGGGTAATCCCAAATCCCGCGCCAGGTCTGCGGTAGAACCTCGGGCATTTTGGGGGCCGTCGAACAGGCCCATCACGCCTTCGACAATCACAATATCCGCATCCAGCTCGCCCAACAGGCCGGCGGCCATTGCAGGTGACATGGCCCAGGGATCAAGATTGAAACAGGGTTGACCGGAGGCTGCCTGATGAAATCGCGGGTCGATGTAGTCGGGGCCGACTTTGGCAGAGGCAACGCGGACCCCGCGGTTTTTCAGGGCGCGGAGCAGGCCCAAGGTGATCATGGTCTTGCCGCTGCCGGAAGCAGGGGCTGCCACCACCAAGGCCTTAGCCAATGGCATTCTCCCGTAGCGCTGGGGAATACCAATCCAACATGTCACGCCAATCGGCGGCGTGGCCCACGACGACGATGGCGGGTGTGGGCGGCTGGTTGGCAATGACGAATGCGCCGGCGTTTTCCAAGCTGGTTGAACTTACCAATTGGTGCGGGAGTGAGGCGTTTGACACAATGGTAACCGGGTCTGCTGGCGCTCTGCCGCCTTGCATCAAGGCCTGAGCTATTTCACTCAAGTTCTTGATTGCCATGTACATTACAATAACTGGTGAAGCCAAGGCAATGGCTTGCCAATTGACGTTGGCTGGCATTTTGCCGGTGGCGTCATGGCCGGTGAGGAAGATAATGGAATGGTTGGTATCGCGGTGGGTTGCGGGCATTCCGGCATAGGCCAAGCCGCCAACGCCTGCCGTGATGCCGGGTACTATGCGGAACGGCACCGCGGCTTTGGCCAAGTGCTGGCATTCCTCACCGCCGCGGCCAAACATGAACGGATCACCACCTTTGAGGCGCAGCACGCGTTTGCCGGACTGGGCAAGTTCAATAAGGCGAAGCGAGATATCCTGCTGAACGGGTGATGGCTTGCCGCCGCGTTTTCCGGCATATTCCAGCACCACGCCGGGCCTTACCCAGCGAAGAATATCCGGATTCACCAGCGCATCATAAACCACCACGTCGCAAGTCTGCATGGCGTGGTAGCAGAGCAAGGACATCAAGCCGGGAGCACCGGGGCCAGCGCCCACCAGCCACACCCAACCCTTGCAGAACTCGGGAAAGGCTTCGGCATCAAGACGTGCAAAACCGGTTGCCTCGACATTTGGCATCGGTGCTGATTTTGTTGGTCCGCGGCTCATAGTTCCTTATACAGTAACGAAATGCGAATAGAGAAGCCCGAAGGTGAATTAAGGCGGGGTTGGACAACGGGTGCATGTGCAGCCGCGGCCACCAAAGCGGCATTTACGGCACTGCTCACCGGCAGGTTTCCCGATCCGGTTTGGTTGACGCTGCCAAAGGGCGAGACCCCAAGTTTCGCACTGGCGCTTGAAGGCAAGGGCGAAGGCTGGGCGCAAGCCGGCATCGTCAAGGACGCAGGTGATGATCCGGATGTCACCCACGGTGCCATGGTGATTGCCACGGTGCGGTTGAAGGGTCATGGCATCACGTTCAAGGCGGGTGCAGGTGTTGGCACAGTGAGCAAGGCGGGACTGCCAATTGCCGTGGGAGAACCTGCAATCAATCCAGTGCCACGCGAGATGATGTGCCGGGTTATTGAAGAGCTTGGCGGGCGCGATGTGGAAATCGAGATTTCCATTCCCGATGGCGAGGCGCTTGCACAAAAGACCTGGAACCCGCGGCTTGGCATTGTGGGTGGGCTTTCGATTTTAGGCACCACGGGAATAGTGCATCCGTTTTCCTGTGCGGCATGGATTGCTTCCATACAGCGCGGTGTTGATGTGGCGCGTGCCATGGGTCTGCAACACATTGCTGGCTGCACGGGCTCAACCTCGGAGGATGCGGTGCGGGCATATTTTGGCCTGCCGCTGGAAGCCATGATGGACATGGGTGATTTTGCCGGAGGCTTGCTCAAATATGTGCGTGAGCATCCGGTGGCACGGGTGAGCGTCGGTGGTGGCTTTGGGAAAATCACCAAGCTGGCGCAGGGGGCGATGGATTTGCATTCGGGACGCAGCCAAGTCGATTTTGAATGGCTCACCAGATTTGCACCGGAAGGCCTTCACGGGCAAGTCAGGGCGGCAAACACCGCACAACAGGTTCTGGAAATTGTCGGCCACGGTCTGGCGACGCGTGTGGCGCGTGAGGCCCACCAGCAGGTTGTTAAAGTGTTGCGCGGGGCGGACGTCAAAGCGGATGTGATGATTGTTGATCGCCGAGGGAAAATTATCGCATATGCCGAATAAGCGCATACTCATTCTTGGTGGCACCTCTGA
>JANMPF010000545.1:0-2334 GCA_031369725.1 Rhodobiaceae bacterium
TCCTTGGCTTCACGGAAGTTTTTATAGACGCTGGCAAAGCGCACATAGGCCACGTCGTCCAGCGCTTTCAGCGCATCCATGATCAGCTTGCCGATAAGTTCGGATTTGATTTCGCTTTCGCCCAGGCTTTCCAGTTGCCGCACGATGCCCGATACCATGCGTTCTATGCGCTCAGGTTCGACGGGGCGCTTGCGCAACGACACCTGGACCGAGCGCATGAGCTTGTCGCGGTCGAAGGGAACGCGCCTTCCGGTTTTCTTCACCACCAGGAGTTCGCGCAATTGCACCCGTTCAAAGGTGGTGAACCGCCCACCGCAATCAGGACACAGCCGTCTTCGCCTTATCGCGGCGCCATCTTCACTGGAGCGCGAGTCCTTGACTTGGGTTTCTTCGTTACTGCAAAAGGGGCAGCGCATGTCTCACTTTCACGAATAGATCGGGAAGCGCTTGGTAAGAGCCAACACTTTCTTCTTCACCGCTGCTTCCACCTTAGCATTGCCCTCTTCGCCGTGCTTCGCAAGCCCATCGAGAACTTCAATGATGAGAGCGCCCACATGCTTGAATTCGGCCACGCCAAAGCCGCGGCTGGTGCCAGCTGGCGAGCCCAGGCGAATGCCGGAGGTAACCGCAAAGGATGCAGGGTCAAAGGGAATGCCGTTCTTGTTGCAGGTGATGTAGGCGCGGCCAAGGGCAGCTTCGGAGGCTTTGCCGGTCAGGCCTTTCTTGCGCAGATCCACCAGCATCAAGTGGGTGTCAGTGCCGCCAGACACGATATCACAGCCGCCGTCGATCATGGCTTGCGCCAGGGCCTTGGCGTTGGCCACGACCTGACTGGCATATTTCCTGAAGGCGGGGCGCAGGGCTTCACCGAAGGCCACGGCCTTGGCTGCAATCACATGTTCCAAGGGTCCGCCCTGCAGGCCGGGGAAAACGGCGGAATTGATCTTCTTGCCAATGGCATCATCGCGCGACAAGACCATGCCACCACGGGGTCCGCGCAGGGTCTTGTGGGTGGTCGTCGTTACCACATGGGCATGGTCCAGCGGGTTGGGATGGGCGCCACCTGCCACCAAGCCCGCAAAGTGGGCCATGTCACCATGAGATAGGCACCAACGCTATCGGCGATTTGGCGGAAGCGGGCAAAATCCAGCGTGCGGGGGTAAGCCGAGCCGCCAGCGATAATGAGTTTTGGCTTTACCTCCAGGGCCTGTGCGGCAAGTGCATCGTAGTCGATCAATTGATTGTCTTCGCGCACTTTATAGGGGGCCACTTTGAACCACTTGCCGGATTGGTTCACGGGCGAGCCGTGGGTCAGGTGACCGCCGCAGGCGAGATCAAGGCCCATATAGGTGTCGCCGGGCTGGAGCAGCGCGAAGAACACGGCCTGGTTGGCTTGCGCACCGGAATGGGGCTGCACGTTGGCAAAGGAGCAATTGAACAATTTGCAAGCGCGTTGGATGGCCAGGTTTTCCGACACGTCCACAAACTGGCAACCGCCATAATAACGGCGGCCTGGGTAGCCTTCGGCATATTTGTTGGTCATGATGGAACCCTGGGCTTCCATCACGGCGCGCGAGACAATGTTTTCCGAGGCAATCAGCTCAATTTCGTTTTGCTGGCGGGTGAGCTCCTGGTTGATTGCCTTGGCGATCTTGGGATCGGACTTTGCCAGCTTGTCTTTGAAGAAACCGGGAAACAGCGGGGCTTTCCTTGCAGCCTTGTTTTTTGCAACTTTCTTGATTGCCTTTTTAGCCATGAGAATCCCCTGAGGTTTGACGATTGCAGCGCAAAATAGCGAAAGCGCTGGCGGGGTCCAGTAATATATGGCCGCAGCCGGATATGAGCGTTTTTGGGCGGCGCTTTCTCGCGCAAACCGTCATACCCCGTGTCATGAGGGAATCCATGCTTACGGCAGGAAAATGTGATTGAAGGTGGTTCCCCCGCCTTCGCGGAAAAATAATTGCTGTCATCCCGACGAAAGTCGGGACCCAGATTTAGTGGCACGGCGCAAAATATTTTGGAACCGAGTGGTGGTTCTGGGTCCCGACTTTCGTCGGGATGACAAAGTTGGGGGAATGATGGCGATGGAAGCGGCGATGGGGTGCGTGGTTGCTCACTCTTCCCCTCTGTTTGTCATCCCGACGAAAGTCGGGACCCAGAACTACCGTATACAAGAACAGGTGGTCAACCGCCGCAAGCTGGCGATGAAATTCCGAAGGGGTATAAAAAACCTTCGAAGATTCCTGTTAAAAGCTGATTACGCCGCCCGGCTCAACATCATTTCGGTCCATAGCTGGTCGAGGGCTGACACCAATTTGGCGATTTCAAGCTCGC
>JANMPF010000578.1:0-4796 GCA_031369725.1 Rhodobiaceae bacterium
GCCTGAATGGAAATGTCACAGCCATGCGCAAAGGCATTGAAGTAATGCCCAGCCGACCAGGTATTATCAAGAAACGCCAGGCAGCCATTCTTGTGCGCCACATCGGCAATGGCTGGCACATCCTGAACTTCCATGGTTTGCGAGCCGGGGCTTTCGCAATAGACAATTTTTGTATTGGGTCGAATAAGTGCGGCAACGCCCCGCCCGATCAGCGGGTCATAATACGTGGTCTCAATCCCCAGGCGCTTCAGGACACCGTCACAAAAATCGCGCACCGGGATGTAAACACTATCCGTCATCAGCAAATGATCGCCGCTATTCAGGAAGGCGAGGAGGGTGGTCGAAACGGCGGCAAGCCCCGATGATGAAACCTTGCATTTGTATCCGCCCTCAAGGGCTGCAATCGCGGTTTCAACGGCGCGCGAAGTGGGGGTCCCGCGGCGGCCATAGGTGTATTCCTGCTCGGGCTGAGACAATGATTTTACCGTCGGGAACAAAATCGTCGATGCGTGATAGACAGCCGGATTGACAATGCCGTGTTCACCATATTCACGGCCCGCAGCCACCAGCCGTGTTTCAGGTTTCAGTGATTTGAGATCCGGTATGTTTTTTGCCATGTCACGTCCCATTGAGTTATGCTGTAAGCCTTACATGCCAAGTGCACCAAGAGAAAGCAAATGAGCGACATATCACCCCTGCAACACGTGCTGCTCAAGGTTTTGCGTAGCGCAACTCTCGGTGCGGCGTTTCTGTTGATCATCTTTCTGGCCATCACCATTTGGAAGCAAACCAGAGCCACTGGCATTGAACAGTTCACCAGGCAGGATTGGAGCTTCATTGGCCTGCTGGCCGTGATGTTGTTATGTGCCCTCTGGCTGTACCGCGCCATTGGCCGCGAGATGAATAATCCGGGGGCTTGAACCCGGCGCGCCAAACCAGTAGCTAGGCGCCACAGAAACAGGTGATAGCAAATGATTTCCGAAAAGCGCGTGGCCGACAAGAAGGACTGGATCAAGGGAGCAACCGGTGATTGGGAAATCATCATTGGCCTCGAGGTGCACGCCCAAGTCACCGCAAAGTCCAAATTGTTCTCCGGCGCTTCCGCGGAATATGGCGGCGAACCCAATGACCATGTGTCGCTGGTGGATGCGGCCATGCCGGGCATGCTGCCGGTGATCAATGAATATTGCGTCGAACAGGCCGTTCGCACCGGCCTTGGCCTCAGGGCCCAAATCAACAATCATTCGGTTTTTGATCGCAAAAACTACTTCTATCCCGATTTGCCGCAGGGCTACCAGATTTCCCAGTTCAAACAGCCCATCGTGGGTGAGGGCGTTGTCTCTATCGATACCGATGATGGCAAAACCATTGAAATTGGCATTGAGCGCCTGCATCTGGAGCAGGACGCCGGCAAATCCATGCACGACCAACACCCCACCATGAGCTTTGTTGATCTCAACCGTTCCGGCTGCGCGCTCATGGAAATCGTGTCAAAGCCAGACATGCGCTCCTCCGATGAGGCCCGCGCCTATGTCACCAAGCTTCGCCAGATCATGCGCTATCTCGGCACCTGCGACGGCAACATGGAGCAGGGGTCATTGCGGGCTGATGTAAACGTGTCGGTTCGCAAACCTGGCGACAAATTCGGCACCCGCTGCGAAATCAAGAACGTGAACTCGGTGCGCTTCATGGGCCAGGCCATTGAATATGAAGCCCGCCGCCAGATCGGCATTATTGAGGATGGCGGCAAGATCGATCAGGAAACCCGGCTTTATGATCCCAAAAAGGGTGAAACCCGCTCCATGCGCGCCAAGGAAGTGGCCCATGATTACCGCTATTTCCCCGATCCCGATCTGCTACCCCTGGAATTTACCAACGACTGGGTGGCAGCAATCAAGAATTCCCTGCCGGAATTGCCTGATGAAAAACGTGCCCGCTTCATCAGCGCCTATGGCCTTTCCGCCTATGACGCCAACGTGCTGATCATGGAGCGCGCCGCGTCAGACTTCTTTGAAGCAACCGCCAGGGGCAGGGACGGCAAAGCCGCCGCCAATTGGGTAATTAACGAGCTCTTTGGAAGGTTGAACAAGGAGGGTAAAACCATTGAAACTACTCCAGTTTCCACCTCCCAGCTTGGCGAACTGGTCGACCTCATCTCGACTGGCACAATCTCCGGCAAGATCGCCAAGGACGTGTTCGAAATCATCTGGACCGAGGGGGGATCGCCTGCCGAAATCGTCGAAAGTCGCGGACTGAGGCAAGTGACAGACCTCGGCGCCATTGAAACGGCTGTTGATGAGATTGTGGCCCAAAACCCCGATAAAATCCCGGCTGTTTTAGCCAAGCCATCAATGTTGGGCTGGTTTGTGGGCCAGGTCATGAAATCCACCGGCGGCAAGGCAAATCCCCAGACTGTTAACGATTTACTCCGCAAAAAGCTTGGAATTAACTAGTTAATTCAATATTTTAGATAATATTTCCGTTTCTTGGGGTTTTCCGCTATAGTCCGTGTGCAGAGTTATTATGTGCAGTTGACAAGTGAGGGCGGTCCTATGGCGAAGCCAGCCAAAAAAGTGGTTAAGAAACCTGTTGCCAAAAAGAACGTCATAAAGCCGAAAAAGGCTGTAACAACAGCAACATCCAGCAACGACAAACAACGATTTACCCTGCATGGCTCCAATATGTCGGGCCCCACCTATACCGCCGGGCTCATGCTCTCGCTCAGCCGCCACCCGTTTTCCTATATTCACGTGAATTTGCGCGAAGGCCAGCACAAGCAGCCCGATTACCTGGTAAAGAACCGTTATGGTCAGGTTCCGGCCTTGCGCGATGGTCAAATGTTCCTTGTCCAATCCGCCGCAATTCTTGAACACCTGTCGGAAAGCCTGAAGAAATTCGATGGCAAGACGCCTTTGGAAAAAATCCGCATTCGTGAATGGCTGTTCTGGCAGTGGGATAAGTTGGCAGTGCCGGTACTCCGCTTGCGCGCCCGCAACCGTGGTTTCCGCCAGTTCGGCGATGAAATCCGCACCATGTATGATACCGAGGCCAAAGCCGCGTTGGCAGTCATCGAGCATGAGCTGGCAAAGTCTGACTGGATTGTGGGCAAGAAACCAACGATCGCCGATATCGGCGTTTACGCCGTCGTGCGTTATGCTCCCGAAGCCCTGATTGACCTCACACCTTACCCAAATGTGAGTGCGTGGAAAAAACGCATTGAAGCTTTGCCGGGTTTTGGTACACCCGAACAGATTCTGCCAATGGAAAGCAAACTTCTGTAACCACCAACAAAAGGCATTTTGCGTGACTGAAGAGATAGAGCTTGGTGCACCAACGGCGCCAACAGCCGAAACGTCACACAGAAAACGCCGCAGGCGTCATGGGTTTCTTGGCTGCATGTTGGGCCTGAGTTTCGCGCTGCTGGGCCTTGCCGCTGGGTGTTTGGGCAACCTCTGGATAGCCTTTGACGTTTTTTCGCAATTCACGCTTCAGTTTTTATTTGCAGCAACCGCCTTCACCATCGGCCTGATGATGCCGCGTGGGAAAATTCTCATCGCCCTGGTACTGTTCATTGGCATGACAGTTGGCTTAAGTGTTTGGCCCTATTATGCCAGCCAGCATGTCGCTGTTTTGGCAGCGCCCGCCACCAATGAGCGGGCACTGCGCGTGGCAAGCTTCAATACCTGGTACGAAAACCAGAATGTTGATGACGTAAGAGCCGAGATCGCCAGAATCGACGCGGACGTGGTAACCCTCATCGAACTTGGCCCCAACAAGCAGAGAATTTTTGACGAGCTTAAGGGCCAGTATCCCTATCAGGTGAAATGCCCAAACAACATCGATTGCGAGCTTGGCATGCTTTCAAAATTTCCGCTGAACAATTCGGACGTGGAAATGGGCTGGGCCGGACCTGATTTTGTCAGTGCCAATCTGGGCGCGGATTTTGGTGGCCTCTCAATATTTGGCATCCATACCACGCGCTTTCCCCATCCACGCGCACAATTCAATCAGATAAAAGCCATGGCTGCGAAACTGGAAACCGTTGTTGGCCCCCATATTGTGATGGGCGACATGAACGCCACACCATTTTCCCGCATTACTCGCACGCTGGGCAGTGCAGCAGACATGACCCGCCTCACCAACTTGCCAACCTGGCCAGCCCAATTCCCGCAAGTGGCCATTGACCACATATTCGCAAGTTCCGGCATTGGTGCCCTGACCAGTGAAAGTGTCGGCAACAATGCCGGCTCCGATCATTTTCCGGTTTTCATGACACTGGCGATACCGGTCAAATAGAATTCCACCAGTCTGGTAAACCAGTGGTGAACGGCGAGTGCCCAAGGTTTCTCATTAACTACAGCTAACATATTGATTTAAATATATGTTTTATGAAACGGGACCTGCTCGGGCTTTCCCTGTTTGAGGTTTGTTAAGCCTGTCGTTTAACCCAAATTTGGGGCGGCGGAGTCAATGTCGGCTGCAACGCCGCAACCAAAACGGCGGGACAACAATTCAAACGACGGGGTCCAAGATGGGAAGTCAGACGATGGAATATGTACCGGAAATCTCAGTGGCAACTGCAACAGCAGAAGCCTTGCTTGAAATTGGCATGAAATATTGCACCGGCCATGAAGTATCACAAAATTTGGTAAGCGCTCACAAGTGGTTCAATCTTGCCGCCATGAAAGGCAGTGAATCTGCCAAGCAATATCGGTGCGAGATTTCGCGCGAGATGAGCCCAAGTGATGTGGCAGACGCACAGCGTCAAGCCCGCGATTGGCTCACGTTCCACTAAA